>JAGPEG010000111.1 GCA_018057165.1 Tabrizicola sp. | reverse complement strand
CGAATTCCTGTTTGCCCTGACCTTCACCAGTTCCGAGACCACCCGGACGGTGCCGGTGGCCATCGCGCTTCTGACCGGGGCAAGCCAGCAGGAAATCCCCTGGGGGCCGATCATGGCGGCTTCGGTCATCGTGACGATACCGCTGATCATCCTCGTCCTCATTTTCCAACGCAAGATCGTCGCGGGGCTTACCGCGGGCGGCGTGAAGGGCTGACATCATGGCAAAGATCGAGTTGAAGAACGTCACCAAGTCCTACGGCGCCGTGCAGGTGATCAAGGGCATCGACCTCACCATCGAGAAGGGCGAGTTCATGGTCTTCGTCGGGCCTTCGGGCTGCGGCAAGTCCACGCTCCTCCGGCTGATCTCGGGGCTGGAGGAGATCACCACCGGCGACATGACCTTTGACGGCGAGAGGGTGAACAACCTGATCCCCTCGAAGCGCGGCATCGCGATGGTGTTCCAGTCCTACGCGCTTTATCCGCATATGAAGGTCTATGACAACATGGCCTTCGGGATGAAGCTGGACAAGACCAGCGACGCCGAGATCAGGAAGCGCGTCGAAGCGGCGGCGAAACTCCTCCAGATCGACCATCTGCTTGACCGTCTGCCAAAGCAGTTGTCCGGCGGCCAGCGCCAGCGCGTTGCCATCGGCCGCGCCATCGTCCGCGATCCGCGGGTGTTCCTGTTCGACGAACCGCTGTCGAACCTGGACGCGGCGCTTCGGGTGCAGACCCGTCTGGAAATCGCGAAACTCCACCATTCGATGTCCAACGTCACCATGATCTATGTGACCCATGACCAGGTGGAAGCGATGACGCTGGCCGACCGGATCGCCGTGTTGCGCGACGGGCGGCTGGAACAGGCGGGCAGCCCGGCGGAGCTGTACGAGCATCCGAACTCGCTGTTCGTGGCGGGCTTCATCGGCAGCCCGAAGATGAACTTCCTGACCGGCACATTCGCCGCCGAGCACGGCTGCACGACGCTGGGGGTCCGCTCCGAACATCTTGAAGTGGCGCAGGACGGCCCCTGGTCGGGTGAGGTCCTGCACGTCGAGGACCTCGGCTCGGACCACTATCTCTTCGTCGAGATCGGCAGCGATGAACCCGTCATCGTCCGCCGCCCCGGCAAGGCCACCATCGCGGTCGGCGGCAAGGTGTCGCTCGCCCCGCAAGCCGGCCACCTCTACCGCTTCGACGCGGACGGCAAGCCGGTCCGCTGACCCTACCCTGCGCGCCCCGGTCGCCACGCTCAGGGCGCGCTTTCATTTGAAGGAGATTACCCATGACCATCCGCGTCACCGTCTGGGGCGAGAACGTCCATGAACAGAAAAACAAGGTCGTGGCCGAGGTTTACCCCAAGACCATGCACGGCACGATTGCCGAGTTTCTGAACAGGGAAGACGGGATCACCGCCTCGACCGTCACCCTGCAGGACCCCGACCACGGGATGACCGCTGCGAGGCTGGCGGAAACCGACGTGCTGATCTGGTGGGGCCACGCCGCGCATGGCGAGGTGAAGGACGAGATCGTGGAGCGCATCGCCGAGGCGGTCTGGTCCGGCATGGGGGTGATCTTCCTGCATTCCGCGCATTTCTCCAAACCCTTCAAACGGTTGATGGGCGCGCCCTGCAACCTCTCGTGGCGTGAGGCCGGGGAGCGTGAACGCCTCTGGGTCACCTCGCGCCAGCACCCCATCGCGCGCGGCATCCCCGACCATTTCGAGATCGAATACGAAGAGATGTATGGCGAGCCCTTCGGCGTGCCCGAACCCCTGGAAACCGTCTTCGTCAGCTGGTTCCAGGGCGGCGAGGTGTTCCGCTCCGGCCTGACCTACCGGCGTGGTGCTGGCAACATCTTCTACTTCCGTCCGGGGCATGAGACCTATCCGACCTATCATCAGCCGCTGGTGCAGAAGGTGATCGCCAACGGCGTCCGCTGGGCGGCGAACCCCGAGGCGCGGCTGGCAAAACCCACCGACGCCCCGAACACCCCGGTCGGCAAGACGTTGGAACCGCTGGAAGAACGCGGCCCCCGCCTGCACCATGACGGCGAGGAAGGGTATCGTTGATGCAGCCCGTCCGCATCCTGATCCTCGGCACCGGCGGCATGGCGAAGAACCATGCCGAAGCCTTCGCCGCGATTCCCGGCGTTTCCGTCGTCGCCGGGATCGACACCCGCGCCGAACCGCTTGCCGCATTCCAGTCGGCGCATGGCATCCCGCATGGTTTCGCTTCCGTGCAAGAAGCGATTGCCTGGGGCGAGTTCGACGCGGTGACAAACGTCACCCCCGATGCCGCGCATTACCCGACGACCCTGCCCTTCCTGGCGGCGGGCAAGCATGTGCTGTGCGAAAAGCCTTTGGCGACCAACGCGAAGGACGCCGAGGAAATGACCGCCGCCGCTGTGAAAGCCGGGGTGGTGAACATGGTCAACCTCAGCTACCGCAATGTCCCGGCCTTGCAGAAAGCCGCGCAGATGGTCCGCGACGGGGCCATCGGCACGATCCGGCATTTCGAGGCCTCCTATCTGCAAAGCTGGCTCACCCAGCCGGCCTGGGGCCATTGGGATCGCGAACCGCAATGGCTGTGGCGGCTCTCCACCAAGCACGGGTCGAAAGGCGTGTTGGGCGATGTCGGCATCCATATCCTCGACTTCGCCACCTTCATCGCCGGGATGGACGCGACGCAGGTCTCCTGCCTGCTGCAGACCTTCGACAAGGCGCCGGGCGGGCAGATCGGGGATTATGTGCTGGATGCCAATGACAGCGCGACCATGCAGGTCCGCCTGTTGAACGGCGCGCTTGGCACGGTGGCGGCGACCCGGTTCGCGACCGGGCACCTGAACGACCTGCGCCTCAGGCTTTACGGCCAGACCGGGGGGCTGGAGGTGAGCTTCGAGAAGGCCGTCAGCCACCTGAGGGCCTGCCTTGGAGACGACATCCAGACCGGCACCTGGCATGACGTCGATTGCCCTGCGGTGCCAACGATCTACCAGCGTTTCGTTTCGGCGATCCGGGGCGAAAGCGCGGCAGAGCCGGATTTCGCCCGCGGGGCCGCGTTGCAGCGCCTGCTGGACCGGGCCGAGGACTCGGCGGCGGAGGACGGGAAGCTGCTGGCGGTGTGACTGAACGCGGGCGGGAGAGACCGATCCTTCTCCCGCTCCCATTTGCTCTTTTCCCAAATACTCCCGCCGGAGGCATCGCGAGGAGGAGGGCGAAAGCCCCGACGACGAGACAAAAGACTTGCGCGTCAGCGCCCAATTTGTAACCCGCCCCGACTCGGGCCAGCAGTCAGTCGGTCAGCGCTTTCACCCGCGCTGTGAAATCCTCGCCCCGCTTCTCGAAGTTCGGATACTGGTCGAAGCTTGCCGCCGCCGGGGCGAGAAGCACGACCTCGCCCGCCTGCGCTTCCTCGGCCGCCCGCGCCACGGCCCGCTCCATCGTCTCGCAGATCTCATGCGGGGTTTCGCCAAGCTGCAAGGCGAAGTCGCGGGCGGAATGGCCGATGAGATAGGCTTTCACCACCGAGTCGAGATGGGGCTTGAGGCTTGAAATCCCGCCATCCTTGCCCAGTCCCCCGACGATCCAGCGGATCTTCGGAAAGGCCTGCAGGGCCTTGGCCGCCGAATCCACGTTCGTCGCCTTGGAATCGTTCACGAAGCGCACCCCGCCGCGTTCGCCGACCAGCTGGCTGCGGTGCGGCAGTCCCGCAAAGCTGTGCAAGGCTCCCTCGATCAGCTTCGGCGCCAGCCCCAGCGAGCGGCAGGCGGCATAGGCCGCACAGGCGTTCTGGTGGTTGTGCGCGCCCGGCAGACCCTTGACCTCGCGCAGGTCGATCGACGCCACCTGCCGCCCCTTGCGCCATTCCGAGAGGAACCCCTTGCGGGCAAAGACCGACCAGCCGAAGCCCTCCAGCTTCTGCCCCGAGGAGATGCGGATCACCCGGTCATCCTCTGGCCCCTGCCCCAGGGCCCCCGCCAGGAACCGCCCCTCGACCTCATCCACGCCCACCACGGCCCGGTCCGGCCCGCCCAGGGTGAACAGCCGCGCCTTGGCGGCGAAATAGCCACCCATGCCGCCGTGCCGGTCCAGATGATCCGGCGAGAGGTTGGTGAAGACCGCCACATCCGGCGTCAGCGCGCGGGCAAGTTCCGTCTGGTAGGAGGACAGTTCCAGCACCACCACCTCGCCATCCTGCGGCGGGTCGATGGAGAGAACCCCCTTGCCGATGTTTCCCGCCATCTGCGTCGGCTTGCCCGCGACCTCAAGGATATGGTGGATCAGCGCCGTCGTCGTCGACTTGCCGTTCGACCCGGTCACCGCCACCACCTTGGGCGGGCTCTCCATCTCGTCCCATTCCGGGCCGGCAGCACTTTGGAAGAACAGCCCGATGTCGTTGTCGACCGGAATCCCCGCCTCCAGCGCGCGGGCGATGATCGGGTTGGGCGCAGGATAAAGATGCGGGATGCCGGGCGAGGTCACAAGACAGGCCACCCCTTCCAGCGCGGCATGGCGCGTCAGGTCGGTCAGGCTGAACCCCTCGGCCTCGGCCTTGGCCCGCGCTTCGGGGCTATCGTCCCACAACAGCGGTTCCGCCCCGCCGGCCTGCAAGGCCGCCGCCGTGGCGAGACCCGACCGGCCCAGGCCCAGCACCGCCACCTTCTGCCCCTTCACACCCTTGACCGGGATCATCGCGCTCTCCTGCCTGACGGGCAAAGGGATAGGGGAGGATCGGCGAAAGGGAAAGGGGCAGGGCCTTCAAGGCCGACAGGACAGGCGGGCGGTCCGCAAGCGCTGCGGGCCGCCCGGTGTCGTCACTTCATCGTCATGGCTTCCATTGCCATCATGTCCGGCTTGTCCTTGCAATGTTCCGTCGTCATCTTCATCGCCTCTTCGGCCATCGCCTCGTCCATCTTCATCGAGGCATCCGGCCCGGCCATATGCATCGCCTCGGTCGCCTTCATCATCCCGTCCTTGTCCAGGGCCGAATACTCGGCACAGGTCATCTTGGCGGGGTCCATTTCGTCGGCCAAGGCCAGCGAGGGAACTGCGGCGGCGGCCACAAGCGCCAGCGTGGTGAGCGTTAGTTTCATGTCGTTTCTCCCTTTGGGAAAAGCCCCTTGTCACGCCCCTGTCGGACGCAGGGCGGACGGTAGACGCCAGATCCGATCACCCGGAAATCACCGCAGCGTGCAGCACGGGGTGGTGATCCGGACGCGAGCGTTCCGTGAGGCCCCGGACCTCGGCTGCCTTGCCGCCAGGCGCGCCGGGTGCTTTCGCTTCCCGCCGCGCCTGCAGGTCCTGATCGTCTCAGAAAAAGCCCGCCCGTTACCGTCGCCTTGCCGGGTTTTGCCCAGACGGGGCGGGGCGTTTCACTTCTTCTGTTCGTTGTACTCCGCAAGGCCGGTGGCGACGATGTCGTACCATTCGCCGGACTCGCGCATCTCGCCGAGGCCCTTGTTGAGCATGGCGATGTATTCCAGCCCGCGCTTGTTCGACCGCGAGGTCACGAAGTGGTGCGTGTTGAAGGTGGCCAACGCCGGGTTCAGCAGCACCTTGTCGGTCGCGCCCAGTTCCTCGAAGTTCGCGGTCGAGGTCTCGACTTCGATGGAATAGAGATCGACTTCACCGGCCAGCAGCATCTTGGCGCATTCCATCGGGGTCTTCGGCTGGATGAATTCCACCGTCGGCGCGGCAAGGCCCTCGACCTCAAGGTCGCTGGTGGGCCAGCCTTCCGGCCGGCAGATCCGGGCTCCGGCGTAGTCGGAGAAAGCCCGGGCATTGGCATATTTGCTGTCGTTCAGCGTGTGGTAGGAATAGGCCACTTCGTAGATCGGGTCCGAAAACTCGAATTCGGTACACATCTTCACCGCGAATTCGCCCAGCAAGTCGATCTTGGAGCAATCCGGCTTCGACCATGCGATCGACACGTCATAGGCCCCCGACGGTAGCAGCGTCTCGATATGCGCGCCCCAGTCATCGACATAGGCGATCTTGTAATCCCGGTCGTTGCCACCGCGCTGCATCGCGGTCGAGGCCATGCGGACATAGATGCCGCCGCCGCTCAGGCTTTCATCGGTGAAGGGTTTCCAGTCGTTCGCGGTGACGAATTTCAGCGGCGGCTCGTAGGGCCGGTTCGGGTCGCGCGCCTTCTCCTGCTTTTTGGTTTCGGTCTGGATCACCGCGTTCAGTTCGCTGTCCGGGGTCAGGCGGCCATCTTCGCAGGGCAGGACCAGTTGCAGTCCGGCGGGAAGGTTGTTGGTATTGCTCGCGATGGCCTCGCGGTTGGCGTTGAAGATCATCTGGTAGTTGTAGGACCCGTAGGCCGCCATGGCGATGCCGCCCAGAGTGTCGCCATCCTGAACGGTATAGGTGGTGCAAGCCTCCTGAGCGAAGGCTGACAGTGGGGCCAGAAACGCGATCGAAAGGAACGTGCTACGACAAACGGCCTTGGTGATGCGAAACATCCTATCTTCCTCCAGTTGAATCGTAGCGCAATTCAGTCGTGCAACTGGGTGAAACTTTTGCCATTTCGTGACCAAAATGGGGCCATTTGTCGGACTTCACTCCCGTCGGGAAACAAACGCATCCCGACAGGAAAGTTGCGACGTCTTAGCGCACCTTCAGCGTCGCCAGGCCGATGGCTGCCAGGATCAGGCTGATGATCCAGAACCGGATCACGATCTGCGGCTCCGCCCAGCCCTTCTTCTCGAAATGGTGGTGGATCGGCGCCATCAGGAAGATGCGTTTCTTGGTGCGCTTGTAATACAGCACCTGGATGATCACGCTCAGGGCTTCCACCACGAACAACCCGCCGACGATGGCCAGCACGATCTCGTGCTTGGTGCAGACCGCGATGGCCCCCAGCGCCCCGCCAAGCGCCAGCGACCCGGTATCCCCCATGAACACCGCCGCCGGAGGGGCGTTGTACCACAGGAAGCCAAGGCCCCCGCCGAACAATGCTGCCGCAAAGATCACCAGTTCCGAGGTGCCCGGAACGTAGTGGACATCAAGATATTGGGTATAGTCGACGCGGCCCACCGCATAGGCGATGATCCCCAGCGTGCCGCCCGCGATCATCACCGGCATGATTGCCAGGCCATCCAGCCCGTCGGTCAGGTTCACCGCATTCGCGGCCCCGACGATCACCACCATGCCGAAGGGCACGAAGAAGATGCCCAGGTCAAGCAGCGCATTCTTGAAGAAGGGGAAAGCAAGCTGGTTCGTCAGCTCTGCCGGATGGAACTGCGCCGCCGCATAGGCCGCCAGCGCCGCGATCAACAGGCCAAGGCCCATCCGCACCCGGCCCGAGACGCCCTTGGTGTTCTGCTTCGTGACCTTGGCATAGTCGTCGGCAAAGCCGATCAGGCCGAAGGCCAGCGTGACCAGGATCACGATCCAGACGAAGGGATTGTCAAGCCGCGCCCAAAGCAGCGTCGAGACCATCAGCGCCGACAGGATCAAGAGGCCCCCCATCGTGGGTGTCCCGGCCTTCGACAGGTGCGATTGCGGGCCGTCGTCGCGGATCGGCTGGCCTTTGCCCTGCTTTCTTCGCAGCAGGTCGATCAGGGGGCGCCCGAACAGGAAACCGAAGATCAGCGCCGTGACGAAGGCCCCGCCCGCACGCACGGTGATGTAGCGGAAGAGGTTCAACACCCCGCCTCCATCGGAAAACTCGGCAAGCCAATAAAACATCTAAAGGGTTCCTTCTTTCGGGCTCGCGGCCTGCCCCATTTTTCTGAGAACGTCAACGATCAGGCTGACCTTCACGCCCTTCGAGCCCTTGACCAGCAGGATGTCCCCCGCGTCGATCAGGCTGCGGACGCGCGGCAGCAATTCCTGCGCGGTCTCGACCCATTCGCCCCGCTGACCGCGCGGCAGGGCGGCATGCAGGGCCTTCATCCTTGGCCCGACACAATGGATCACATGCACCGCCGACAGACCCGGATGCCGGGCGATGGCCGCGTGCAGGTCGATCTCGGTCGGCCCCAGTTCCAGCATGTCGCCCAGGATCGCGATCCTGCGGCCGCCGCCGACCCGCCCGATCCCGTCCACGGGCTTCGCCGCGATCAGCACGTCCAGCGCCGCCGCCAGCGAGGCGGGGTTGGCGTTGAAGGCATCGTCGATCAGGTCGAAATAGGTCTCTTCCACGATATCCAGCGTGATCCGCTCGCGCTGGCCCCGCCCCGCAGGCGGCATCCAGCGCCCGAGATCATGTGCTGCGATCATCGGGTCCGCCCCCAGCGCCTCGGCCACCGCCAGCGCCCCAAGCGCGTTCAGGGCGAAATGGCGTCCGGGCGAGGCGACCTTGTAGAGAAGCGGTTCGCCCCGGCGGGTGGCGCGGCAGACCGTCGCCTCGTCGCCGATCCGGGCCTCCAGCAACCGCCAGTCCGCGCCTGCGCTGGTCCCGAAGCCCACCAGCTTTGCCCCCACCGCCGCCGCCTTCGCCCGCAGGATCGGCGTGGTCGGCATGTCGGCATTGAAGACCGCCGTTCCGCCCGGAACCAGTCCCTCGAAGATCGCGGCCTTTTCCTCGGCGATGCCCTCGATGCTGGCGAAGGCCTCCAGATGCGCCGGGGCGACGATGGTGATCATCGCCACGTCCAGCTTGGCCAGCCGGGCCAGCGGCGCGATCTCGCCCGGATGGTTCATCCCGATCTCGATCACCGCGAAATCGGTGTCGACCGGCATCCGCGCCAGGGTCAGCGGCACGCCCCAGTGGTTGTTGTAGCTGGCCTCTGCCGCATGGGTCCGCCCCTGCCCCGACAGGATCGCGCGCAGCATCTCCTTGGTCGAGGTCTTGCCGACCGAGCCGGTGACGCCCACCACTTTCGCCTTGGTCCGGGCGCGGGCAAAGGCCCCCAGCGCCCCCAGCGCCTCCAACACGTCCGGCACGATGAGAAGAGGCGCGTCGGTCGGCACGCCCTCGGGCACCCGGCTGACCAGAGCCGCCGCCGCGCCTTTTGCCAGCGCCTGCGCGACGAACTCATGCCCGTCCCGCACATCCTTCAGCGCCACGAACAGATCGCCCTGCGCCAGCGTCCGCGTGTCGATGGAAACGCCATTGGCCTCCCAGGCCTTTGTTGCCTTCCCGCCCGTCGCCTGCGCCGCATCGGTGGAAGTCCAGAGCATCAGATCACCCCGTCCAGCGCGGCGACGGCGACGCTTGCCTGCTCAACGTCGTCGAAGGGATAGACATCCGTCCCGATCACCTGCCCGCTTTCATGGCCCTTGCCCGCGATCAGCAGCGCATCCCCCGGCAGCAGGGCATCGACCGCCCGCAGGATCGCCTCGGCCCGGTCGCCGACCTCATGCGCTTCGGGGCAGGCGGCCAGGATCGAGGCACGGATCGAGGCAGGTTCCTCGGTGCGCGGGTTGTCGTCGGTGACATAGAGCACATCGGCATTGTTGCGCGCGGCTTCGCCCATCAGGGGCCGCTTGGTGCGGTCCCGGTCGCCGCCGGCACCGAAGACCACGACGATCCGCCCCATCACATGCGGGCGCAGCGCCTTCAGCGCGGTTTCCAGCGCATCGGGCGTATGGGCATAGTCGACATAGACCGCCGCCCCGTTTCGCCGCGTTGCCGCCAGTTGCATCCGGCCCCGGACGCCCGTCAGGCGCGGCAACACGCCCAGCACGGCTTCCGGCGCATCGCCCGCCGCAATCGCCAGCCCCGCCGCCACCGCCACATTCTCGGCCTGGAACGCCCCGATCAGCGCCAGCCGGGTCTGGAACGCCCGGCCCTGCCACAGATAGCGCACCTCTTGCCCCGTCGCATCGGGCCGGGTCGCCGCGATCTGCAGATCCGCCCCCTGCCCCTTGCCGACGGTCAGCACCCGCAGGCCCCGCGACAAGGCCAGTTCGGCCATCTCCGAGCCCTTGGCGCCGTCCAGGTTCACCACCGCCACCCCGTCATCGGGAAGCAAACGGGTGAACAACTGCGCCTTGGCCTCGAAATAGGCCGCCATCGTGCCGTGATAGTCCAGATGGTCCTGCGTCAGGTTGGTGAACCCCGCCGCGCGCAGCCGCACCCCATCCAGCCGCCGCTGGTCGATCCCGTGGGAGGAGGCCTCCATCGCCGCATGGGTCACGCCCCCCGCAGCCGCCGCCGCCAGCAGTTTCTGCAACGTCACCGGGTCCGGCGTCGTATGCCCCGACGGAGCCGTCCAGGCCCCTTCGATCCCCGTGGTGCCGATGTTGATCGCCTCATGTCCCAGCGCGGCCCAGATCTGCCGGGTGAAGGTCGCCACGGAGGTCTTCCCGTTGGTCCCCGTCACCGCGACC
>JAGPEG010000241.1 GCA_018057165.1 Tabrizicola sp. | reverse complement strand
CTGGCCGACTTCGGGCACCACGCCAGGCAGGGCGGGGGCATTGACCGCGACCTTGGAGAAATCCTGCCAGGACAGGCGCTCGGCCACGGTGACGGGGACGAAGGCCGAAAGCGATTTCGCCTCGTCGATCGCCTGCTGCATCTCTTCCGCCGTCATCGGGATGATGCTGGCCAGGCGGCGCATCACCAGCTCGACATCGCCTGCCGCCTCGCGCGTGATGACGACGCGGTAGTTCTGTTCGTTCCCGGCGATCACCTTGCCGTTGCGGTCCTGGATCAGGCCGCGCACGGGCGGGATCAGGCGGATGTTGATGCGGTTTTCCTCGGCCAAAAGCTTGAATTCGTCGGCCTGGTCGACCTGGAGATAGCGCATCCGCGCGCCCAGAACGGCGATCATCGCCCCCATCGCCCCGCCCAGCAGGAGGGTGCGGCGGTTCAGGCGCTGGTTGCTTTCCTCGCTGTCGCGGGCGGTCCGTCTCACAGGCGTCTCCCGAAACTGTCCACTTCGCCGGTCGCGGGCTTGCGCAGGTCAAGCGCGATCCGCGACAGGCCGACGACCACCGGATAGACCGCGATGGACCAGAGCACCTGCACGATGGCAAAGCCGAACGGGGCTTGCGGCACGAAGGCAAGGCCAAGGGTCAGCCGGTAGACCAGCATCATGCCCAGCATCACGCCCGAGACCAAGAGCCATTCGACCACGAAACTCAACTCTCGCGTGAGCGCGATGCGTCCGCGCAGGAACTCGGTCGCCAGGATGACGATGGCGGTCCAGAGGCCGGGGGGGCGCATCAGGATCAGGTCCTCGGCCAGGATCACCAGCAGGATCAAGGGCATCGGCAGGAAATCGGGCCGCCGCACGATCCAGGCCATGATCACGCAGATCAGGATGTCGGGGCCGGGCAGGGCACCGGGCGCGCTGCCAAGCGGCAGCAGGCGGATGAACAGCAGCGTCAGCGCGATGGCCAGGAAGAGACCCCGGAAGATCCAGTGCTCCTGGCGCCAGAACTCAGCCATCGCCCGCCTCCGGCTCGGCGGGGCCCTCGGCGGCGCCCGAGCCCGTGTCCTCGACATTGCCGCCCTCGGCCGGCGCGGGCTGCGCCCCGGCGGCGGCCTCGGCGGCCTCGGTCGAGGTGTCGGGCAGGGGCGCGGTCGCGGGCGGAGCCACAAGGCTGCCGGGATCGGTGATCGGTTGCAGATCGTGGCTCCGAAGCACGCGCAGGAATTCCAGCCGCTGATAATCCGCCGCCAGCACCACCCGCAGCCGCTTGTCGGTGCCAAGGGCCACCTGACCGACCAGAAGCCCCGCCGGGAAGACCTCGCCATCGCCCGAGGTCACGACCCGGTCGCCGGGGCGAACCTCGTCGCTGTCCTCGATGAATTCCAGCGGCGGCAGCGGCGAGTTGTCGCCGCTGAGCAGCGCCTTCTGCCCGGACGGCTGGATCGTCACCGGAATCCGGCTGTTGCTGTCGGTGACAAGGATCACCCGGCTGGTCCGTTCCCCCACCCCGGAAATCCGGCCCACCAGCCCGATCCCGTCCATCGTCGCCCAGCCGTCGCGGATCCCGTCGCGCGCGCCGACGTTCAAGAGCACCGACTGCCGGAAGGGCGAGCCTGAATCGGCCATCACCACCCCGGTCACATGGGTCAGCTTCGGGTCCAGCCGCACCTTGTTCAGGTCCAGAAGCCGGGCGTTCTTCTGCTCCAGCTGCAAGGCGGCCTCTTTCCAGGCCTTCATCTGCTGCAACTCGCGCTTCAGTTCCTGGTTCTGTTCATAGATCCGGGTGTAGGACTGGAAATCGTCCACCATCCCCGCGACCATCGTCACCGGCTTCATCGCCCAGTCGAAATTCGGCACCACCGCGTCGATCAGCGCCGCGCGGAAGCGTTCGACGCGCGGGCTGTCGATCCGCCAGAGGATGAAGAATGCCAAAAGGACAAGCACCGCCAGCCAGACCAGAAGCCGGCGCAGCGGGCGGGAATATTCCTCGGGGGCGGTGCGGTTCCTGGCCAAGGGTCAGCCTTCTTTCGCCGCGCGGGACGCGCTGCGGCTCAGGTGTCGTAGTCGATCACATGCCGAAGCTGCTTTTCATATTCCAGTGCTTTCCCGGTGCCGAGGGCAACACAATTCAGTGACTCGTTCGCCACAGAAATCGAAAGCCCGGTCTGTTCCCGCAGGGACAGGTCCAGCTCGCCCAGCAGTGCCCCGCCGCCGGTCAGCATGACGCCCCGGTCGACGATGTCGGCGGCAAGGTCGGGCGGGGTGGCTTCCAGCGCCTGCATCACCGCATCGCAGATCTGCTGCACGGGTTCGGCCAGCGCCTCGGCCACCTGGGCCTGATTGATCTCGGTTTCCTTCGGGACGCCGTTCAGAAGGTCGCGGCCCCGGATGGTCATGCTGGCGCCGCGCCCGTCGTCCGGCATCCGTGCGGTGCCGATCGAGGTCTTGATGCGTTCCGCCGTGGATTCACCGATCAGCAGATTCTGGTGGCGGCGCAGATAATTCACGATGGCTTCATCCATCCGGTCGCCCCCAACGCGGACCGACCGGGCATAGACGATGTCACCCAAGGACAGGACCGCGACTTCCGTGGTGCCGCCGCCGATGTCGACGACCATGTTGCCGGTGGGTTCGGTGATCGGCATCCCCGCGCCGATGGCCGCCGCGATGGGTTCCGCGATCAGCCCCGCGCGTTTCGCGCCAGCGGACAGCACCGATTGCCGGATCGCCCGCTTTTCCACCGGGGTCGCGCCATGCGGCACGCAGACGATGATCTTGGGCTTGGAAATGGTGGACCGCTTGTGAACCTTGCGGATGAAATGCTTGATCATCTCTTCCGCCGCCTCGAAGTCGGCGATGACGCCGTCGCGCATCGGGCGGATCGCCTCGATGGTGCCGGGGGTGCGGCCCAGCATCAGCTTGGCATCCTCGCCCACCGCCAGGACCTGTTTCTTGCCGTCCTTGATATGGTAGGCGA
>JAGPEG010000005.1 GCA_018057165.1 Tabrizicola sp. | reverse complement strand
CGCGACCCAGTAAAGCGCGGCGGACAGCCTTTGCAGGCGGGGGTGATCTTGCATGACATACCTCTATTGCGGCGATAATTTATCGTATAGCAATAAATTTTCGCCGTCAAAAGAGATTCGTAATGTTCCGTTGTCCGATGGGTACCCTGGCTGGTCTTGCCCTGGTCGCCTGCTCCGCCATGGCCTGCACTGCCATCGTTCCCTCTACCGCCGCGCGGCTGGCCAGTTTCGACCCGCTGACCGCCAATCCCGCCGTGATCGAGCTGGTGGTAATCCTGCCGCCGGGCCTTGCGGTCAGCCCCGGCAGCGCCAGGCTGGAACTCTCCGCCGACCGTGGCACCGAACGCCGCAGCGGCAGCTTCCAGCTTGCCGACCGTGCAATCCCCCCCGGCATGGACCTGCCCGCAGGGGCGACGGCGCGCGGGTTTGCCATTGCCGGGGCGGATGTCGCCCGGATGCGCGCCTTGCAGGCCGGGATCGCCGCCTGGAAGGCGAAGGGAGAGGCAAGGGGCACACTGGGACTGGGCATCGGCGGCTGCGCCATCGGCGAGGGGCCCGCACCGGAGGCGACCGGATCGGTGCTGATCCGGCTCGGCGCGGGCGGGCCCTATCTGCCGTTGGTCGCCGATGGCAGGCTGTCGGACCTGCTTGGCCCGGATGTCCTCGCGGCGATCAAGCCTTGCCAAGGCGCGGAATAAGGCGTACCCGCCCGCCTTCGGTTGAGATTGCGGCCTCCGGGTGCTAGTCTTGACCGCAAGGCCCGGCGCGGGGGCCCTTGTCCGCGCTTCCCTGGAGGACAAGGTCCTGTCGCATTCTGATCCCGCCACCGGCCTGCCGGTCGGTCCGCGCCCGAACACCGCTGACGCCACCGCGCATGATCACCGCTCGGAAGACGTCCTGGCCCTGGTCCTGAAGTCGGTCGACGACGACAAGGCCGAGGATATCGTCGAGATCGACCTGCGCGGGCGGTCGGACGTGGCGGATTACATGGTGATCTGCTCGGGCCGGTCGTCGCGGCAAGTGGCGGCGATTTCCGAAAAGCTCGCCGACCGGCTGAAGCAGGAGATGCGGATTTCGGTCCGCATGGAAGGCAAGGAAACCGGCGACTGGGTGCTGATCGACGCGGGCGACGTGATCGTCCATGTCTTCCGCCCGGAAGTGCGCGAATTCTACCAGCTGGAAAAGATGTGGCTCCCGGCAGGGTCGTCCCTGGCTGCCAAGGCCTGATGCGCCTGCACCTCTGCGCCGTGGGCCGCCTGCGGGCGGGGCCGGAGCGCGATCTGGTGAATGATTACCTTGCACGGCTGGACCGGACGGGCCGACCCCTTGGTCTGGGCCCCGCGACCGAACATGAGCTCGAGGACCGGAAGGGCGGCGGCATGGCGGCCGAAGCGGTGCTGCTGGCCCGTGCGATCCCGGACGGGGCAGCTTTGTGCGTGCTGGACGAACGCGGCAAGACGCTCTCCAGCCCGGAATTCGCGCAAATGCTTGCCCAGTGGCGCGACGGCGGGCGGCAGGATGCGGCCTTCGTGATCGGCGGGGCCGACGGGGTGGACCCCGCGCTTCGGGCAAGGGCCGATCTGGCCATCAGCTTTGGCCGGATGGTCTGGCCGCACATGCTGGTCCGGGTGATGCTGGCCGAACAGCTGTACCGCGCGGCGACGATCCTGTCCGGGTCGCCCTATCACCGGGTGTAGCAGAATCGGTGCGTGACGGGTCGGTGCGTGAAATCACGCACCCTACATCGCTGGCACCCTATAACAGCGCCCGCTCCGCCGCCGCCCCCAGCCGCAAGAGCCGCGCCTCCTGGCCAGCCCCGGCCATCAGCGTGATCCCAGAGGACGGCTGCGAGGTCGGCAGCGTCAGCGCGCAAATCCCCATCAGATTGCCGATCCTTGTGTTGCGCAGCGCCAGCAGGTTCTCGGTCACATAATAGCTGTCATCGGTCATCAGCCGGCTCGCATCCGGCGGCAGGATCGGCGAGGTGGGCAACAGAATAGCGTCGTAGACCGCCGTCCGCTCGGCCCAGAGCTGGCGGATCACCTCCAGCCGCCGCCAGGCCGCGACATAATCCACCGCCGTGATCGAGGCACCCGAGCGGAAGCGGTCCAGGATGCGCGCGAACATCTTCTGCGGCGCGGCCTCGATCACCTCGCGCCAGATGCCATAGGCCTCGGAGGTGAAAAGGACCGCCGCCAGGGCCAGCGCCTCGGTCACTTCCGGCGCGGTGATCCGTGTGACCTGCGCCCCGGCCCGGCCCAGCCGCGCGACGGCATCCTCGAAGCCTTGTGCCGGGCGGTCGCGCAACTCGTCCAGCGCCACCGTCTCCAGCACGGCAAGCCGGGTGCCGGAGAGGTCCGCCCCCGCAAGGTCCGCCGCCGGACCGCCGCTGAGTGCGGCCAGCAAGAGCGCGCAATCCTCGACCGAATGGGCCAGCGGGCCGATGGTGTCGAAGCGTTCGCACAAGGGCACCGTCCCGGCCAGAGACAGGCTGCCAGCGGTGGTTTTCAGCCCCACAAGATCGTTCCAGGCTGCCGGAATCCGCACCGACCCGCCGGTATCCGACCCGATCGCCGCCGGGGCCAGGCCGAAGGCCACCGAGGCCGCCGCACCCGAAGACGACCCCCCCGGCACTGCCTTGTCATCGTTCAGGCAGGGCGGCGTCGCCGTCACCGGGTTCAGCCCCAGGCCCGAAAAGGCAAGTTCCGACATATGCGTCTTGCCGAGGCAGACCAGCCCTTGCAGCGTCGCGGTTTCCAGCACGGCGGCATCCCGGCCCGGCGTCCGGCCCTTCAGCAGCGCCGAGCCTGACTCGGTCGCCACGCCCGCCGTGTCGAACAGGTCCTTCCAACTGACCGGCACCCCGTCCAAAAGACCCTTGCGCAGCCCCGCCTTGGCCCGCGCCGCAGCAGCCATCGCCTCACCGCGCGCACGGGCTGGCGTGGCGCGGGCATAGATGCGGGGGGCAAGCGGGTGGCTTTCGATGCGCTCAAGGAAGGCCTCGGCCAGCTCGACCGGGTTGATCTTCCCCGCGCCGATCCCGCGCCCGAGGTCTGCCGCAGTCATATGTGCCCAGGTTCCGCTCATTCCGCCCCCCATTTTCCGCAACGCTAGCGGCTTGCCGACGCATGGACAATCCGTCGCGGCGGGCTAAGAAGAGAGGATGACCTGGGACACCGACATCCTGATCGCGGGCGGAGGGCTGAACGGCCCGGCCCTGGCCCTTGCGCTGGCCCAAGGCGGCTTCCGCGTGACGGTCGTCGACGCCCGCCCCGCCCGCGACCGGGCCGAGGCCGGGTTCGACGGGCGGGCCTATGCGCTGGCCATCGCCTCGGTGCGGCTCTTGACGGCCATCGGCGTCTGGCCTCTGGTCGCCGACAAGGCGCAGCCGATACTGGAGATCAAGGCGAGCGACGGCAGGGCGGGCGAAGGCGCCGCGCCCTTCTTCCTGCATTTCGACGCCGCCGAGATCGAGGAAGGCCCGATGGGGCACATGCTTGAGGACCGGCACCTGTATGCAGCCTTCCTGCATGCGATGGAGACCGTGCCGGGGATCACGCTTTTGTCCGGGGAAAGCGTTCAGTCGCAAGAGGTTGAGCCATCAGGCGCGACGGTGACATTGGCCTCGGGGCGCAGGCTGAGTGCCGGGTTGCTCGTCGGCTGCGACGGGCGCGGCTCGGGGGTTGCGGCGCGGGCGGGGATCCGGCGGATCGGCTGGGGCTACGGCCAGACCGCGCTCGTCACCGCGATCCGGCATGAGCGCGACCATCAGGGCATCGCGCAGCAGTTCTTCATGCCCTCCGGCCCGCTGGCGATCCTGCCGCTGAAGGGGGGCCACCATTCCAGCATCGTCTGGAGCGAAGCCGATGCCACCGCCGCCGCGATCCAGGCCCTGCCGGACGCCGGGTATCTGGAGACCCTGCGCCCCCGCTTTGGCGATTTCCTCGGTGAGATCAGCCTCGCGGGCGACCGTTTCACCTATCCGTTGTCGCTGTCGCTGGCCGAACGGTTCATCGCCCCGCGCCTGGCACTGGTGGGGGATGCGGCGCATGGCGTCCACCCGATTGCCGGGCAAGGGCTGAACCTTGGCCTGCGCGATGTGGCGGCGCTGGCCGAGGTGCTGATCCTGGCCCGCCGCCGGGGCGAAGAGCCGGGCAGCCCCGCCGCGCTGGAAGAATACCAGCTCTGGCGTCGGTTCGATTCCACCGCGCTCGCCTTGGGGATGGACGCGGTCAACCGGCTGTTTTCCAGCGACAATCCCCTGCTGCGGCTGGGGCGCGACCTGGGGATGGGCATGGTCAACGCCCTTCCCGGCCTGCGCCGCGGCTTCATCCGGCAGGCGGCGGGCCTGACGGGAGAGCTGCCGAAACTGCTGACGGGACGTCAGGTTTAGGATCCTCCGCCGGCTCACCGCCGCTTGCGTCCTCTGCCGGGTCCTTGAGGGCAGCCGACGCTTCCAGCTTGCGCGCCTCGCGCCGGTCAAGAAGATGGAACAGAAGCGGGTTCGCCAGGATCGAGAGCATCGCCCCCGCCACCACCAGATCACGCGCCTCGGTCGGCACGATATGCAGCGTCACGCCCACGCTGATGAGGATGAACGAGAATTCCCCGATCTGCGCCAAACTGGCGGCGATGGTCAGCGCCTTGTCGTGGCCATGGCCGAAGCCGCGCACGATGTAGTAGGCGGCGACCGATTTGACGAAGACGATGATCGCGACCGTCCCGATCAGCGCGAGCGGTGAGGCCAGGATGACGCTCGGGTTGAACAGCATCCCGACCGAGACGAAGAACAGCACCGCGAAAGCATCGCGCATGGGCAGCGTCTCGCGCATGGCTTGCTGCGACAGGGTCGAGGACGACATCACCATGCCGGCGAAGAAGGCACCCAGCGCGAAGGAGACGCCGAAGAAATAGGTCGCGCCATAGGCAACCCCCAGCGCGATGGCAAGAACCGCAAGCCGGAACAGCTCTCGCGAGCGGGTCTGCGAGACGAGATGCAGCACCCAGGGGATCACCCGGCGACCGATGACCAGCATCAGCGCGACGAAGGCCGCCGCCTTGGCCAGCGTGATCAGCACCGTCGCGGCGATCGGGCCCATCCCGATGGTGCTGGTGACTTCGGCCACCGCCTCGGCTTCTTCCGCCACCGGCATCGCCGTGCCGCCCAAAAGTCCGGCCAGCGGCGGGATCAGGACCAGCGACAGGACCATCACCAGGTCTTCGACGATCAGCCAGCCGACGGCCACGCGGCCCTTGTCCGTCGTCACCAGATCGCGGTCCTGCAAGGCACGCAAAAGCACCACGGTCGAGGCGACCGACAGCGCGAGGCCAAAGATCAGCGCCGCCCCGATTCCCCAGCCCAGAGCCCAACCCATTGCGGTTCCGAAGCCGGTCGCCACCAATATCTGCCCCAAAGCCCCCGGAACGGCGATGGCCTTGACCGCCATCAGGTCGCGCGGCGAGAAATGCAGGCCGACCCCGAACATCAGCAGGATCACGCCCAGTTCGGCCAGTTCCGTGGCCAGCCCCATGTTGGCGACATAGCCCGGAGTGAAGGGGCCGATGACCACGCCTGCCAGAAGATAGCCCGCGATCAGCGGCAGTTTCAGCCGCTGCGCCAGAAGGCCGAAGACGAAGGCCAGGCCGAAACCGGCGACGAGGGTAGCAATCAGCGGCGTTTCGTGGGGCAAGCTGCATTATCCTTTCCGGCATCCACCCCCGGCCCTGCGGGTGCGCCCAAGCGTCATCGAAGAAAAGTGTCAGGAGACAAGGGGATAGTAGGCACTGATTCGCGGTTTGCAACCAGACGGGACGAAGCTTTTGGTCACATTTCCGACTTTCGTGGAAACACTTTGTAATGATACCGCTTGCAGATGCCAGAGCTGATCCTGAACCCCCGCGCCCGCCGCCTGTTTCTTGACCGTCACGCCCTGTCCGAAGCGCCCTCGGGCCCGGCCACGGGGCAGGCCTTGCAGGACCTGATCGAGCGGATCGGCTTCGTCCAGGTCGACAGCATCAATACCGTCGCTCGGGCGCATGACATGATCCTGTGGTCGCGGCGGCAGGCGTTCCGGCCCCCGGCGCTGAAGCGTCTCTTGGAGCGTGACCGCAGCCTTTGGGAGCATTGGACGCATGATGCCTCGATCCTGCCGGTGCGGCTGCACGGGGTCTGGCAGCATCGGTTCAAGCGCGATGAAGATCGGCTGCACAAGAACTGGAAGGCCTGGTTCCGCGATGGGTATGAGGCGCAATTCGACAACATTCTCAACCGGATAACCAAGGACGGCCCGGTGGGAACGGCCGATGTCGGCGAAGGTGAGGTCCGGGGCAAGGGCGGCTGGTGGGACTGGCATCCGTCGAAGACCGCGCTGGAATGGCTGTGGCGCACCGGGCGGATCGCCGTCACCCGGCGCGAGGGATTCGCCAAGATCTACGACCTGACGGAGCGGGTGATCCCCGAGGCGCACCGCGCCCCGGTTCCGGCGGAAGACGTGGCGGACTGGGCCTGCCGCAGCGCCTTGCGGCAGCTGGGCTTCGGGACCAGCGGAGAGATCGCGGCCTACTGGAAGGCGGTGGGGCCGGAGGTGGCGAAGCTGTGGTGTCGGGAGGCTTTGGCGCAGGGCGAGATCATCGAGGCCGAGGTCGAGGGGGCGCAGGGCCAGCGCCGCAAGGTCTTCATCTTCCCGGAGATTCTGGACGAAACCCCTCCTGAACCCACCCCCCGCCTGCGCATCCTTTCCCCCTTCGACCCCGCTCTACGCGACCGCGACCGGGCGGAATTCCTGTTCGGCTTCTACTACCGGATCGAGGTCTTCGTGCCCGAACCGAAGCGGGTCTGGGGCTATTATGTCCTCCCGGTTCTGGAGGGCGAAAGACTGGTCGGTCGGATCGACGTGAAGGCCTTCCGGGATGCGGGTGCCCTGCGGGTCAAGGCGTTCTGGCCGGAGGCCGGGGTGAAGCTGACCAAGGGCAGGCGGGGGAAGCTGGAAGGGGAGCTGGACCGCCTCGCCCGGTTTGCGGGCTGTGAGCGGGTGGAGTTTCTGGACGGGTGGGAGCGGGAGACCTTGGGGGTCTCCAAGTGACTGGGAACGCTGTAGTAATCCGGTGTCGTTGGCGCAGGATGGGTGTATGGTTTCGGTATGGAATGCGTATGGGTTCCCTCCATACGCGCGTCGGGATGGGATTGCGTTAACCATCCGGGGCGAATCGGGGAATTGGATTGATGGTGGGTTGGCATCCACCTTACGGCTCTTGGCACGCGCGTTCGGAGATTGCTGGTCTTTCCCGAGCCGCGCGATTGGGATCAGGTGAATTGATGGACGACACGACGCTTTTCCTGATGCTGATTGCCGTTGCTCTGCTGGTCACCTTCCTTGTCCTCTGGACAAGGCGGTCACGGGCGGCGGTTGCCCCGACCAGAGATGAAGCCTGGATCCTGATCGACGGATCGAACGTCATGCACTGGCAGGACGGGGTCGTGACTCTGGCTCCGCTGACCGAAGTGATCGGGCAGCTGAAAGAACTGGGCTATGTGCCGGGAGTGGTCTTCGATGCGAATGCGGGCTGGAAGCTTCAGGGCCGCTATCTGCACGACAGCGATCTTGCCCGGCTTCTGGGGCTTGAAACGCGGCAGGTGTTGGTGGTGCCGAAGGGCACGCAGGCTGACACCTACCTTCTGGAGACCGCGCAGGAGTTCGGAGTGCGAATCGTAACCAATGACCGCTTTCGGGATTGGGCCGAGGCGCACCCGCAGGTTCTGGAGCCGGGATTCCTGATCCGGGGTGGCATGCGTGAGGGGCGGGCGTGGTTGAAGGGGCTGGATGCAAGGAAAGATGCGCTGTAGCGCACCCTACGGTAACGTCACGCCACCTCCCACCCATCAATCACCGCCACCGCTTCTTCCGCCGTTTCCACCATGGCGAAGAGCGTGAGGTCCTCGGGCGAGATCACCCCGGCTTCGGCGAGCAGGTTCCAGTTCACCACCTTCTCCCACCAGTCCCGGCCAAAGAGCAGGAAGGGGATCTTCTTCATCCGTCCGGTCTGGATCAGGGTCAGGCTTTCGAACATCTCGTCCATCGTGCCAAAGCCGCCGGGGAAGACGCAGACCGCTTTCGCCCGCATCAGGAAATGCATCTTGCGGATCGCGAAGTAGTGGAAGTTGAACGACAGGTCGGGCGTGACATAGATGTTCGGGGCCTGTTCGTGCGGCAGGACGATGTTCAACCCGATGCTTTGCCCCCCCGCCTCGTCCGCGCCGCGGTTGCCGGCTTCCATCACGCCGGGGCCGCCGCCGGTGCAGATCACGTTCTCGCGGCCATAGCTGGCAAGGCTGCGTTCGGTCATGATCCGGGCAAAGCGGCGGGCCTCGTCATAGTAATGCGACAGATCGGCAAGCGCCTTGGTCCGGGCCTGGTCGCGGTGCTCCGGCGCGGGGATGCGGGCACCACCGAACATGACGACGGTCGTCTCGATCCCGCGTTCGTCCATGATCAGCTGCGGCTTCAGAAGCTCCAGTTGCAGCCGCACCGGGCGCAGCTCTTCCCGCGTCAGGAAATCGTGGTCGGCGAAGGCGAGGCGGTAGGCGGGCGCGCGGGTCTGTGGCGTGTCGGGTATGCGCTTGGCCGCCGCGATATCCTCGACCGAATCGCGGAACGGGTGGCTTCGGGGTTCGTCTTTCATGTGTCGCGCCTGGCAATTGCGTGGGTCTTGGTTCAGCCTTATAGGGTCGGCTGCCGCATGACCAACCGAAAAGGGATGCCCCATGTCGAACGCCGCGCTTGAGACCGCCATCGAAGCCGCCTGGGAGGCGCGCGACGGGATCAGCCCGGCGACGAAGGGCGAGATGCGCGATGCCATCGAGGCGACGCTGTCGGCGCTGGACAGGGGCGCGCTGCGGGTGGCCGAGAAGCGCGGCAGTGACTGGCATGTGAACCAGTGGGCGAAGAAGGCTGTCCTGCTGTCGTTCCGGCTGACCGACATGTACGAGATTTCCGGCTCGAACGGCGGGTCGAACTGGTGGGACAAGGTCCCGTCGAAATGGCAGGGCTGGACCGCCGAGGACTGGCGCGAGGCCGGGTTCCGCGCGGTGCCGGGCAGCATCGTGCGGCGGTCGGCCTATATCGCCAAGGGCGTGGTGCTGATGCCGAGCTTCGTCAACATCGGCGCCTATGTCGATGAAGGCTCGATGGTCGATGGCTGGGCCACGGTCGGCTCCTGCGCGCAGATCGGCAAGAATGTGCATCTGTCCGGCGGCGTCGGGATCGGCGGGGTGCTGGAGCCGATGCAGGCCGGGCCGACGATCATCGAGGACAATTGCTTCATTGGCGCGCGGTCGGAAGTGGTGGAGGGCTGCATCATCCGCGAAGGCTCGGTCCTCGGGATGGGGGTCTTCATCGGCAAGTCGACCAAGATCGTCGACCGGGAAACCGGCGAGGTGATGTATGGCGAAGTGCCGAGCGGTTCGGTCGTTGTGGCCGGGTCGATGCCGTCAAAGGGCGGGATCAACCTCTACTGCGCGGTGATCGTGAAGAAGGTCGATGCGCAGACCCGGTCGAAGACCTCGATCAACGAACTGCTCAGAGACTGAGAGGCTGTGATGGCGGAAACGGAAGGTGAAGCCAAGCCGAAGCGGCCGCAGCAGGTCTATTCGCTGATCGTCGAGGTCGGCCGCAAGGAGGGCGACGGGCTGCCGCCCAAGGCCACGGGTGCTGCGCTGCTGTGCTATGCGAGCGGCGTGGACGAGGCGGAGGCGGTGCGCGAGACGGTGGCGATCCTGAAGGAAGCCGACCTGTCGCCGCTGGAAGTGCAGGGCCTGGGCACGCTGGACGAACGCTTGAAGGCGGGCGACGAGATCGACGAGGCCGAACAGGCGCTGATGCAGCGGGCGCTGGAGGAGAATTCAGTCATCGTCGCCGAGATGACGCCGTTCTTCGACTGACCCTGCCGCCGGGCCGCCGTGGCTGTCCCGGTGGCTTCCCTTCGCGTCGGCCAGCGGGCGAAACGCCTTGCGGTTGCAGGAGGCGCGCCAAGCAGATAGGGATCGCTCACACCCAAAGCTGGACCTGATGATGCCCTTCGATCCCGTCGACCCGGTCGAACTGACCGCCAAGCTGATCCGCTGCCCCTCTGTCACGCCAGAGGAAGGCGGGGCCATCGCGCTTCTGGACGGCGTGCTGAGCCAAGCGGGCTTCACCTGCACGCGGGTGGACCGGGGCGGCATCGCCAACCTCTATGCCCGCTGGGGCAAGCAGGGGGCGAACAAGGCCTTCGGGTTCAACGGACATACCGACGTGGTGCCGGTGGGCGATGCCGAGGCCTGGACACATGACCCGTTCGGGGCCGGGATCCGCGACGGGTTCATGTATGGCCGTGGCGCTTGCGACATGAAGTCGGGGGTCGCGGCCTTTGTCGCGGCGGCGGCGGATTTCGTGCAGCTGACCCCGCCCGATGGCGCGGTGATCATCGCGATCACCGGCGACGAGGAAGGCGAGAGCAAGGACGGGACCGTGGCGATCCTGGACTGGATGGCCTTCAACGGCGAGCGGATGACGCATTGCCTGGTGGGCGAACCCACCTGCCCGAACGAGATGGGCGAGATGATGAAGATCGGGAGGCGGGGATCGTTGACCGCCGACATCGCGGTCGAAGGGGTGCAGGGCCATTCGGCCTATCCGCACCGGGCGAAGAACCCGTTGTCGGCGATGGTGAAGCTTCTGGCGCGGCTGGAAGCAGAACCGCTGGACCGGGGCACCCAGCATTTCGACCCCTCGACGCTCGCGATCACCACCGTGGACTGCGGCAATCCGGCGGGCAACGTGATCCCGGCGAAAGCCACGGCGCGGATCAACATCCGCTTCAACGACACCCATTCCGGCGACACCCTGTCGGCCTGGCTGCGGCACGAGGCGGAAGCGGTGGCCGAGGCGACGGGGACCACGATCGGGCTGAAGATTTCGGTCTCGGGCGAGGCCTTCCTGACCCCGCCGGGCGAATTGTCGGCGATGGTGGCCAAGGCGGTGCAGGCCGAGACGGGGCGGAAGCCGGTGGCCTCGACCTCTGGCGGTACCTCGGATGCGCGGTTCATCAAGGATCATTGCCCGGTGGTGGAATTCGGGCTGGTCGGCAAGACCATGCATCAGGTCAACGAGCGGGTCGCGGTGGCCGAGATCGACCAGTTGAAGGCGATCTATGCCCGCATCCTGCAGGACTATTTCGCATGACCCCGCGGATCGAGGTGACAGAGGACGTGCCGACCTGCCAGGCGCTGCGCCGGGTGGTCTTCATCGACGAACAGGGCGTCAGCGAGGCGGACGAGGTCGACGGGCTGGACGGCAAGGCGATCCATCTTCTTGCCTGGGACGAAGCCTGTCCGGTCGGGACGGCGCGGCTTCTGGTCAAGGGAGGCACAGCCAAGATCGGCCGGGTCTGCGTCCTGCCGGAAGCACGGGGCCTTGGCCTTGGCGCGGCGCTGATCGGGGCGGCGCTGGATGTGCTGCGCGGGCAGGCCGGGGTGGCGGTGGCCTATCTGGGGTCACAATCCCACGCGACCGGGTTCTACGAGAAGCTGGGGTTTGTCGCCGAGGGGGACGAGTTCCTGGACGCGGGCATTCCGCACCGCCACATGCGCCGCGACCTCTGACCGGCGGCTTTCAAGCGGGGCGCTGGCGCGCAGGTCTTTTGTCTCGCGGTTTTGCGTGAAGAACGCAAAACCGCTCGGATAAAGATGAGTATTTGGAAAAGAGCAAATACGGGTCGGGTAGTCTTGGGCAGGCTGGCGTGCTAGGTCTGCGACATGAAACCAATGCCCTCGAAGGATGAAATCCGTCAGTGGATTTCCGAAAACCCCGGCCTTTCGGCCAAGCGTGACATTGCCAAGGCCTTCGGGATCAAGGGCGATGCCAAGATCGAGCTGAAACGTGTCCTGCGCGAGCTGGAAGGCGAAGGCGTGGTCGAGAAATCCGCCCGCCGCTACCGCGAACCGGGGGTGTTGCCGCCGGTCGCGGTGTTGCAGGTGCTGCCGCCCGATGCGGCGGGCGATCTTTATGCCAGACCGCTGGAAGAAGGCGTGGATGAGGGGCCGCGCATCCTGATCATCCCGAAGAAGGGCGATCCGGCCTTGGGCGGCGGGGACCGGATTCTGGCGCGGCTGGCGAAGGTGGATCTGGACGATCACGCCTATGAGGCGCGGCTGATCCGCAAGCTGGGCTCGAACCCGGCGAAGGTGCTGGGGGTGTTCCGGTCGAATGCCGAGGGCGGGCGGATCCTGCCCACCGAAAAGGGCAGCGACAAGGAATGGCGCGTGTCGTCGGACATGACGATGGGCGCGAAGGATGGCGAGCTGGTCGAGGCCGAAGCGGTCGGCGCGCGGCGGCTGGGGCTTCCGGCGGCGCGGGTCACGGCACGGCTGGGCGACTCGGCGGGGCCACGCGCGGCGAGCCTGATCGCGATCCATCAGCACGGGATTCCGGATGTGTTCCCGGATGCGGTGATCGCCGAGGCCGACCGGGCCGCGCCGGTGGGGATGGCGGGGCGCGAGGATTTGCGCGACCTGCCGCTTCTGACCATCGACCCGGTGGATGCGCGGGACCGGGACGATGCGGTTCTTGCGGACATGGACAGCGATCCCGGCAATATCGGCGGCTTCGTGGTCTGGGTCGCCATCGCCGACGTGGCGCATTTCGTGACGCCGGGATCGGCGCTGGACCGTGAGGCGCGGCGGCGGGGCAATTCCACCTATTTCCCCGACCGGGTGGTGCCGATGCTGCCGGACATCCTGTCGGGCGACCTGTGTTCCTTGCACGAAGGCGTGGACCGGGCCTGTCTGGCGGTGCGGATGGTGATTGACGCGGCGGGCGCGAAGCGGAGCCATCGTTTTGTTCGGGGGATGATGCGGTCGGTGGGGTCGCTGCATTATGCGCAGGTGCAGGCGGCGGCGGATGGCGCGCCGGATGCGAAGACCGCGCCCTTGCTGGAGCCGGTGTTGAAGCCGCTTTACGCCGCCTATGCCGCGTTGAAGCGGGCGCGGGAGGTGCGGCAGCCCCTGGACCTGGAACTGCCGGAGCGCAAGATCGAGCTGGATGATCAGGGCCGCGTCGCCTCGGTCGCGTTCAAGGAACGGCTGGAGGCGCACAAGCTGATCGAGGAATTCATGATCCTCGCCAATGTGGCCGCGGCGGAGGAGCTGATCCGGCTGAAGCGGCCCTTGCTGTTCCGGGTGCATGAGGAGCCTTCGCCGCTGAAGCTGGAGGGCTTGCGCGAAGTGGCCGAGGGTGCGGGAATGACGCTTGCCAAGGGGCAGGTGTTGCAGACCAAGCACCTGAACCGGCTGCTGGCGCAGGCGCAGGGGACGGAGTTTGACGAGTTGATCAACCTTTCCACTTTGCGGTCGATGACCCAGGCCTATTACCACCCGGAGAATTTCGGGCATTTCGGCCTCGCGTTGCGGAACTACGCCCATTTCACCAGTCCGATCCGGCGTTATTCCGACCTGATCGTGCATCGCGCGCTGATCTCGGGCCACGGCTGGGGCAAGGACGGATTGTCCGCCTGGGACGAGGAGAACCTGGAGGAGACCGGGAAACTCATCTCCGAGGCCGAGCGGCGCAGCATGGCGGCGGAGCGGGATACCAATGACCGCTATCTGGCCGCCTATCTGGCCGACCGGGTCGGGGCCGAGTTTGCCGGGCGGATCTCGGGCGTGCAGCGGTTCGGAGTCTTTGTCCGGCTGGACGAAACCGGGGCGGACGGACTGATCCCGGTGCGGGCCTTGGGGCGGGAGTATTTCAACTACGACGAGGCCAGCCAGACCCTGATGGGGTCGGAGACCGGGCTCACGCTGGGGATCGGGCAGAAGGTCATGGTGCGGCTGGCGGAAGCGGTGCCGGTGACGGGCGGGCTGATCCTGGAGCTGCTGTCGGTGGAGGGGGCGGTCGTGCGGCCTTCGCGCCGGTCGGGGGGCAAGTATCACCCGAGGAAGCCCGCGCAGGCGGCGGCAAAGCGGCGTCTGGTGCGCAAGCGGCGATGACGGGCGGGGGGTCGCGCCCCGCACCCCCTGCGGAGCAATTCCACCTAGAGGAAGCGCAAATTTGAGACGAATGCGTGTGTTTGCGGGTGTGATCGCAGCGGCTCTGGCAGGTGCAGCGGCGCAGGGGCAGACGATCCTGCCCGATCCGGTGGCAGGGGTGGAGGTGGAGATGGGAACTCAGGCCGGGCTGGATGCTTGGGTGGAGGGGTTCCGGCCCCGGGCGCTGGCGGCGGGGGTCGCGGCCTCGACCTTCGACGCGGCGCTGCGGGGGGTGGCGTTCGATCCGAAGGTGGTCGAGCGCGACCGGAACCAGAACGAGTTTTCCAAGACGATCTGGGACTATCTGGACACCGCAGTCTCCGAGGACCGCGTCGCGCTGGGGCTGAAGGCCATCGCGCGGAACCGGGCTTTGCTGGAGCGGATCGAGGCGGAATACGGCGTCGAGAAAGAGGTTGTCGCGGCGGTCTGGGGGCTGGAAAGCGCCTATGGCACCTATCGCGGCGATCTGCCGGTGCTGGGGTCGCTGGCAACGCTCGCCTATGAGGGGCGGCGGGGGGCGTTCTTCGAGAAAGAGCTGATCGCGGCGTTGAAGATCGTGCAGGGCGGGCATGTGGAGCGGTTCGACGGAAGCTGGGCGGGGGCGTCTGGGCATACCCAGTTCATGCCATCGTCCTGGGAGAGGTTTGCGGTCGATTTCGACGGGGACGGGAAGAAGAACCTCTGGGGCGATGATCCGGCGGATGCGCTGGCTTCGACGGCGAATTACCTGCGGTACTGGGGCTGGGTGAAGGGGCAGCCCTGGGGCGTGGAGGTGACGCTTCCGCAAGGGTTCGACTATGACCAGACCACCGAGCGGGTGGTGAAGCCGGTCTTGGACTGGCAGGCGCTGGGGGTGCGGCTGGTCGGCGGGGCGGACCTGCCGGAGCATGGGCCGGGGTCGATCCTGCTGCCGGGGGGGCATCGGGGGGCGGCGTTCCTGATCTGGCCGAATTTCCAGGTGATCGAGAAGTACAACACGGCGGATGCCTATGTGGTGGCGATCGGCTCCTTGTCGGACCGGCTGAGGGGGGGACCGGTGATCCAGCACGGCTGGCCGCGCGAGTTACGGGCGCTGACGCTGGCGGAGCGGCGGGAGTTGCAGGAGCTTCTGGGCCGCGCCGGGTTCGATCCGGGCGGGGTGGACGGGCGGATGGGGCCGAAGACGGTGGCGGCGGTGAAGGCCTTCCAGACGGCGCGGGGGCTGGTGCCGGACGGCTATCCGAGCCTGGAGGTGCTGGGGCTGCTGCGCTAGCTGTCCACGGTGGACAGATTTTCGAGGCCTTTTAGATCAATAGCTTGCTTGCGGGCGTTAGGGATTGGTTAACCTGTGGCAGTGCCTTTGTTTGCATCGCGCGCGGGTTGGGGCGGTTGCTGAATCGAGCGCTGACGCGCGAAGACTCCTGTCTCGCCTCTGCGCGTGAAGGACGCGCAACCGGCTCGGTCATTGGGGGTTTTCCACCCCCAAACCCCCGAGAGTATTTGGAAAAGAGCAAGCGCAGGGACCGTCGGGTGCAGGCGTTCAGCTCGGCTTTCTCAGCCGGACGAGGAAGAAGCCGTCGATGCCGCCCCTCTCGGCCCAGTAATCCGGGCGGAGGCGAAGGGCGCCTTCGGGGGACCACCACTGCGGGTCAATGCCGGGGAGGTCGGGGCGGTCCACCACCAGGTCGGGATGGCGGCTGAGGGCGGCGGCGAGTTGGCTTTCGCCTTCCTCGGAGAGAAGCGAGCAGGTGGAGAACACCAGTCTGCCCCCCGGTTTCAGCCAGCCGAGGGCGCGGTCGATCAGCTGAGACTGGAGCGCGATGAGGGAGGGAAGTTCGGAGCCGTCCTTGACGAAGGGCAGGTCCGGGTGGCGGCGGATGGTGCCGGTCGCCGAACAAGGCGCGTCGAGGAGGATGGCGTCGAAGGCTTCCTCGGGCTGCCAGTGCAGTGCGTCGGCGGTGACAAGGCTGGCGGTCAGGCCGGTTCGGGCCAAATTCGCCTCGACACGCGCCATGCGGGGGCCAGAGATGTCGAGCGCGGTGACATCGGCCCCGGCGGCGGCGAGTTGCAGGGTCTTGCCACCGGGGGCGGCGCAAAGATCCAGCACGCGCTCGCCGGGTTGCGGTTGCAGGAGTTTCGCCGGAAGGGCCGCCGCGGCGTCCTGGACCCACCAGCCGCCTTCCGCATAGCCCGGCAGGGTGGAGAGTTGGCCGGGGCTGCGCAGACGCAGGCTGCCGGTGGGGAGACGCTCGCCCTCGGGATGCGGAAAGCCGTCGCGCAGGGTGAGGTCGAGCGGCGGTTCCTGGGCCTGGAGGGCTTCGATGGCGGTGACGGTATCGCGACCGAATGTATGGACAAGCGGTTGGCGGAGCCAGCGGGGCAGTTTCTGGGGCGGCAGGCTGACGGTTTCCGGCAGCGCGCGGAGGACGGCGTTGACGAGGCCCGCGAGGTGCTGGGTGCGCTTGCCGCCCTGGCGGGTGATCTCGACCGCCGCGTTGACCACGCCATGCGCGGGGGCGCCCTCGGCGCGTTCTACCACAGCGAGCCGCAGGGTGTTGCGCACGGTCAGCGGCGGCGACTTGCGCAGGTGCTTGTCGAGGAGCTTGTCGGCGGGTTCCAGCTGGCGCAGCACGGTTTCCGCCAGCCGCAGGGCGCGGGCGCGGTCAGCGGGGGCGAGACCCTCACCGGAGAAGTCGGAGAGCATCCGGCCTTCGCCCAGGACCCCGTCCAGGATTGCCACTGCGGTGGCGCGCGCCACGACCCCTTCGGCCATTGAGATTCCCTTCCTGGTCCGGGCCCTTGCTGCTTCGGACTGCGGGTTATATCACCGGGGGGCGCCACACAAGGAAGCCCGGAGATGGATGACGATCTGCCACCCGCCGCGAAGCGGGCTTTGGCCGAGGCCGAGGAGCGCCGGAAGGCCGCCGAGGGGACCGCGCCGTTGCCAAAGGAACTGGGCGGGCGCGAGGGGCCGGAGCCGGTGCGCTATGGCGACTGGGAGAAGAAGGGCCTCGCGGTCGATTTCTGAGGGCGGTGCGGTGGTGATCCGGGGGATGGTGCGGGCAAGCACGGCACCCTACGGGGTGTTCCCGGCTCAGATGCCAAGCACGTCCATCATGTCGTATTGGCCGGGCTTCTGGCCCTGACCCCAGAGCGCGGCGCGGAGCGCCCCTCGGGCGAAGATGGCGCGGTCGGTGGCCATGTGGCGCAGGATGATGCGCTCGCCTTCGCCCGCGAAGATCACGTCATGCTCGCCGACAATGTCGCCGCCGCGGATCGCCGAGAACCCGATGGAGCCCTTGGCGCGCGCGCCGGTGATGCCGTCGCGGCCGGAGACCCTGGTATCGTCGAGGGAAACTCCGCGCCCCTCGGCTGCCGCCTGGCCCAGCATCAGCGCGGTGCCCGAGGGCGCGTCGACCTTCATCCGGTGATGCGCCTCGACGATCTCGATGTCCCAGTCGGCATCCAGCGCGGCGGCGACCTTCTGGGTCAGGCGGGTCAGGAGGTTGACGCCAAGCGACATGTTCCCGGCGCGGATGATGGGGGCATGACGGGCGGCGGCTGCGATCTTCGCCAGATGCTCGGCTTCAAGGCCGGTGGTGCCGATGACATGGACGGCGCGGGCCTGGGCGGCAAGGGCGGCGAATTCGACGGTGGCGGCGGGAGAGGTGAAATCGACGACAGCCTGGGCCTTGGCGAAGGCCTCCAGCGCGTCGTCGGTGACTTTGACGCCCGCCGGAGAGCCGCCCATCGCCTCGCCTACGTCGCGTCCGATCCAGGGGTGCCCGGCGCGTTCGACGCAGCCGACGAGGCGCAACTTGTCGGAGGCTTGCACGAGGCGGATCAGGGTCTGGCCCATCCGCCCCGAGGCGCCTGTCACCACCAGTCCGGGTTGATTGCTCATGGCGCGCCCCTTTCGCGTTTTCCCTGTCCTAGCGACTATCGGCGGGGCACGGAAGCCCGGCGTTGCGGGCGCGGGCGAAAGGGCCTATGGGAACGCCCATGTCGAGCAAACGCTTCAATACCGGGTCCGGCCCGTCGCAACGCCAGCTTCGCGTGGGGGAACTGATCCGCCGCACGCTTTCCGATGTGCTGAACCGGGCCGAGATCCACGACCCGGAGCTGAATGCGATGTCGATCACCGTGGGCGAGGTGTCCTGCTCGCCCGACCTGAAGGTGGCGACAGTCTATGTGATGCCGCTGATGGGGTCGGTGCCGGTGGAGAACGCGATTGCGGCGCTGGCGCGGAACAAGGCCGAGCTGCGGCACCGGGTGGCCAGCGAGTTGACGCTGAAATACGCGCCCGACCTGCGGTTCCGGCCCGACGAGACCTTCGACCGGCTGGACGAGACGCGGCGCCTGTTCGCGGACCCCACGGTGCAGCGCGACCTTGAGGCCGGGGACGACGAGGAATGAGGCTTCTCGCGCTGGCCCTGCTGCTGGCGCCGACCGCGATGCAGGCGGCGGAGTGCCGGGACCTGTCGTTCGAGGGCGCGTCCTATACATTGTGCGAAGTGGCGGCGGGCGAGGATCTGCGGCTGTTCCAGTCCGGGCCGGATGGCGCCTATGGCAGTTTCAAGAACGTCGATGCGGCACTGGCGACCGAGGGCAAGGCGCTGGGTTTCGCGATGAATGCAGGCATGTATCACCGCGACCTGGCTCCGGTCGGGCTTTATGTCGAGGACGGGGTCGAGGTCTCGAAGCTGGTCACGCGGGCCGGGCCGGGGAACTTCGGCCTGTTGCCGAACGGGGTGTTCTGCATCGGCGAGACGTTCCGGGTGATCGAAAGCCGGGTGTTCAGGAAAGAGCGTCCCGATTGCCGCTACGCCACCCAGTCGGGGCCGATGCTGGTGATCGGAGGCAAGCTGCATCCGAAGCTGCTGGCGGACAGCGACAGCCTGTATGTGAGGAACGGGGTTGGGGTTTCCAGGGACGGGGCTCGGGCGGTCTTCGCGATCTCCAACGAGGCGGTGAACTTCCACACTTTCGCGCGGCTGTTCCGGGACGAGCTGGGATTGCCGGATGCGCTGTATTTCGATGGCAATATCTCGCGGCTATATGCTCCCGCGCTTGGCCGGCATGACGGGGGGTTCCCGATGGGGCCGATGGTCGGCACCGTGGTTCCGAAGGACTGACGCATGGGCCGGATGAAGAAAGGCCGGGCGGTCAGCGGCTGGCTGGTGGTGGACAAGCCCGCCGGCGTGACCTCGACCGCGGTGGTGAACAAGGTGAAATGGGCGCTGTCGGCGCAGAAGGCCGGCCATGCCGGGACGCTGGACCCGGATGCGACGGGCGTGCTGGCGGTGGCTTTGGGTGAGGCGACCAAGACCATCCCCTACATCACCGATGCGCTGAAATGCTACCGCTTCCGGGTCAGCTTCGGGGCGGCGACCGAGACGGATGACGCATCGGGCAAGGTGATTGCCACCTCGGCGGAGCGCCCGGCGGATGCGCAGATCGAGGCGGCGCTGGCGGGCTTCCGGGGGCAGATCGAACAGGTGCCGCCGCAATATTCGGCGGTGAAGGTGGATGGCGAACGGGCCTATGACCTGGCGCGCGAGGGGGAGGTGATGGAGTTGGCCGCCCGCCCGCTGTGGGTCGAGCGGCTGGTGTTGCTGGAGCGCCCGGATGCCGATCATGTCGACCTGGAAATGGTCTGTGGCAAGGGCGGCTATGTCCGTTCCATCGCGCGCGACCTGGGGCAGGCGCTGGGGTGTCTGGGGCATGTGGCCTGGCTGCGGCGGGAATGGTCGGGGCCGTTTGAGGCGGGCCAGGGCGTGACGCTGGCCGAGATCGACGCCGAAGCGAAGACCGACGCGCTGGACGCGCGGCTTCTCCCGCTGGAGCTGGGGCTGACGGACCTGCCCGAGTTCACCGCGACCCCGGAAGGTGCCGCCCGGCTGCGCAACGGCAATCCGGGCCAGGTGATCGGCCATGCCGACTGGGGCACGGAAGCCTGGGCCAGCCTGAACGGACAGGCCGTCGCCGTGGGGCACTACCGGGGCGGGGAACTGCACCCCTCTCGTGTCTTCAACCGCTAACTCGACAAAATTCGCCTAAAATTGTGCTTGCTCCTGGAGAAATACTCCACGGGGGTCCGGGGGTGTGAAACCCCCGGTCCGACGTCGCCGACGGGGCCACCGCCAAACAAAAAGGCCCCGCGTCACCGCAGGGCCCTTCGTAAACCTTGATCCTGACCGATCAGACCAGCGCGGCCTTGGCCTGGCCGGCGATGGCGTTGAACGCTTCCGGCTCATGCACGGCGAGATCGGCGAGGACCTTGCGGTCGACCTCGATCCCGGCTTTCGCCAGGCCGTTGATCAGGCGCGAATAGGTCATCTCGGCGTCGAACAGCCGGACGGCGGCGTTGATCCGCTGGATCCACAGCGCGCGGAAGCTGCGCTTGCGGGCCTTGCGGTCGCGGGTCGCATACTGGTTGGCCTTGTCGACCGCCTGGGTGGCGGTACGGAAGTTCGTGGACCGGGCGGCATAATAGCCCGAGGCGGCCTTGAGGACCTTCTTGTGACGCGCGTGCGTCACCTTGCCGGATTTAACGCGGGACATCTGGTGCTCTCCTTACCGGTCGTAGGGCATGTATTTCTTGACGATCTTCGCGTCGCTGTCGCACAGGAGCATGGCCCCCGAGGCGTCGCGGACGAATTTCGTCGTGCGTTTGATCATGCCGTGGCGCTTGCCGGCGGGACCGGCCTTCACCCGACCGGAGGCCGTGAAGCTGAAGCGCTTCTTCGCCGCCGACTTGGTCTTCATCTTGGGCATTTCCATCTCCGTGGTTGCAGGCACGACTCGGCATGCCACGTCGGCCGGCCGTGCGGGTAATGAAGCCGTCCCTATAGGGGCGGCGCCGGGAAGGTGCAAGGGGTCAAGTCACTCGAAGACGCGCAGGACCGTCTTGAGCATCACCGAGGGCACCTGGTTGAACGCATAGCCGCCGGGGCTTTCAACCAGGGCAGTGACGATCAGGCCCAAGGCGGCAATCGCCATGATCGCCCCCAGGCGAGGCGCCCGTCCATCGACCCAGGCAGAAAGCAGCGATGGGACCGAAAGCACGGCAAGAACGATCCCGACCGTCAGAGCAAGATCCGTGTCCATTGCCCCTCGCTACTCTTGACTCGCCGGTGAAGCTTACTCGGGGTCAACCCGCGAAATCAATCGCTCGTCGCAAGGAGCGACCCGCAGGATGTTCGTGGTGCCCTTGACGTTGAACGGCACGCCTGCGGTGACGACGATCTGGTCTTCCTCGGTCGCGAACCCGTCCGCCCTGGCGGCACTGACCGCCGCCAGCACCGCGCCCTTGAAACGGTCCTGCGGCGGCGTGATCACGCAATGCGCGCCCCAGGTCAGCGCCAGCCGCCGCGCCGTGGACATGAGCGGGGTCAGCGCGATGATCGACACATGCGGGCGTTCGCGGGCCACAAGGCTTGCGGTCGTCCCGGTCTGGCTGAAGCAGCAGATCGCCTTGATGTTGGTCGCTTCCGCGATCTCGCGGGCGGCGGCGACGATGCCGTCAGCCACCGATTCGCGGCGCACCACGCGGCTCGCCTCGATGACGGACCGATAGGTCGGGTCCTTCTCGACGCTCATCGCCACGTCGTTCATCGTCGTGACCGCCTCGACCGGGTATTTGCCCGCTGCCGATTCCGCCGACAGCATGATCGCGTCGGCGCCTTCGTAGATCGCGGTGGCAACGTCGCTGACTTCGGCGCGGGTGGGCACCGGCGATTCGATCATCGATTCCAGCATCTGCGTCGCCACGATCACCGGCTTCGCCGCCGTCCGGGCGCCGCGCACCAGACGCTTCTGGATCGGCGGAACCGAGGTGACGGGCAGTTCCACCCCCAGGTCGCCACGCGCCACCATGATCCCGTCCGACACTTGCAGGATGGCATCATAGGCCTTCACCGCCGCGGGCTTCTCGATCTTCGACAGGATCGCGGCACGGCCTTTCGCCAGGCTGCGGGCCTCGATCACGTCTTCGGGGCGCTGCACGAAGGACAGCGCCAGCCAGTCGACGCCAAGGTCGCAGACAAATTCCAGATCGCCCCGGTCCTTTTCCGACAGGGCAGCGACGGGCAGCACCACATCGGGGACGTTCACGCCCTTGCGGTTGGAGATCGTGCCGCCGACTTCCACCGTGCAATCGGCGAAGTCCTTGCCGCAGGCGTTGACGCGCAGGCGGATCTTGCCGTCATTGACCAGAAGGCTTGTTCCGGTTTCCAGCGCGGCGAAAATCTCGGGATGCGGCAGGTTCACCCGCTTCGCGTCACCGGGCGCGGTCGACAGGTCCATGCGGAACGTGGCACCCTCGACCAGTTCCTCGGCCTCGTTGGCGAAGACGCCGACGCGCAGTTTCGGCCCCTGCAGGTCGGCGAGGATGCCGATCGGGCGGCCAAGGTCCTTCTCGACCTGGCGGATGATCGCGTGGCGCTTGGCGATGTCGTCATGGACCCCGTGGCTCATGTTCAGGCGGAACACGTCGGCCCCGGCCTCGAACAGGGCGCGGATCATCTCGTAGGTGCTGGATGCCGGGCCAAGGGTGGCCACAATCTTCACGTTGCGGTGACGGCGCATCGCCATCCTCCTGCTTCAAATTTCGGTTCATGTGGGCCGCGTGCCTTATGGCGCAAACCATGCGTTCCCGCAACGGCCCGATTTGCCTTTCGCGCCGCAGACCTGCTAGGCCTTGCGGGGGCAGGTCAAAGGGGCGGCAGGTGGCGTTCAGGATCGAGGGAGAAGCGCGCAAGGGGCGGTGGCTTGTCACCTGCGATCATGCGTCGAACCATGTGCCGGACTGGGTGGGGGACGGCGACCTTGGCATTCCGGCCGCGGACATGGCCCGCCACATCGCCTGGGATGTGGGCGCGGCCGGGGTGGCGTCGGACCTGGGGCGGCTTCTGGACAGCCCGGTGATCCTGTCGGATTTCAGCCGCCTCGTCATCGACCCGAACCGGGGCGAGGATGACCCGACGCTGGTGATGAAGCTGTATGATGGCACCATCATCCCGGCGAACCGCCACGCTGGCCCGGAGGAGGTGGAGCGGCGGCTGGACCTCCTCTATCGCCCCTATCACGCGGCCTATGCCCGGCTTGCGGCGTTGCGGCCGGACCGGGTGATCGTGGCGGTGCATTCCTTCACCCCCTGCCTGCGCGGTCGGACCCAGCGGCCCTGGCAAGTGGGGGTGTTGTATTCTCACCTCGACGAGCGCTTCTCGAAGCCGCTGATCGCGCGGTTGCAGGCCGAGACGGACCTTTGCATCGGCGACAACGAGCCCTATTCCGGCCATCTGCCGGGCGACGCCATCGACCGCCACGCCTTGCGTCTGGGGCGGCACAACACACTTATAGAGGTCAGGAACGACCTGATCGGCGACAGCGTCTCGCAGGGGCATTGGGCGGCCCGGCTGGCGCCGATCCTGACCGAAGTGCTGGAGGGCCTCTAAGATGGACGACACAACCCGGACCGAACTGGAAGCGGCGGCCTTCCGTGCGCTGATGCATCACCTGATGGTCAAGCGCCCGGATGTGCAGAACATCGACCTGATGAACCTCGGCGGCTTCTGCCGCAACTGTCTCAGCCGCTGGTATCAGGAAGCCGCAGCCGAGCGCGGGATCGAGCTGACCAAGGATCAGGCCCGCGAGGTGGTCTACGGGATGCCCTACGCGGATTGGGTGGCGCAGAACCAGACCGAAGCGGATGCGACCAAGCAGGCGGCCTTCGTCAAGGCCTTTGCCGAGAATGTCGGGCGGAAGGATTAGGCCCCCGACGGCGGCGCGGCGCAGCAGGGACCGCGCCGCAGGTTTGCTCTGCACGCCCTGCGACACCGCGCCCTGAATTTTCCGATTGAAAGACTCGGGAACACCCGCGTATGACTCCGCCGCACCGGAGTTTCCCCATGCGTCTTGCCCTTATCCTCTGCCTCACCGCCGCGCCCGCCCTCGCGCAAACCCTGGACGACCGCCATCTTTCCGTCATCCCCCGCACGCCTGGGGAAACCGCGAAGATCGCCGCCGTCCTTGCGCCGCCCACCGATTTCACCAAGCCCGAACCCTTCGAGGCCAAGCCCGCCGGCGCCGCCACCGTGCGCGCCATCGCCACCGCCGACGCTTTCTCGCAGCATTCCGCCAACATGGCCTTCGAGCGCGAGATGGACTTCAAGCTTGGCAATGCGCTGTTCCGCAAGACCTGGGTCGCGGCCCCCTCTTCCACCCTGGCCTCCGACGGCCTCGGCCCGCTCTACAACGCCCGTGGCTGCCAGGATTGCCACCTGAAGGACGGTCGCGGCCACACCCCGCCCTCCGCCGACGCCTCCCGCGTGTCGATGTTCCTGCGCCTCTCCATCCCCGGTGGCCCCGCGCCCGAGGGCATCGCCGGTTGGATCGCCACCTCGCCCGACCCGACCTACGGTGGGCAACTCCAGGACCTCGCCGCCCCCGGCCACCCCGCCGAAGGCCGGATGGAAGTGACATGGGACGAAACTCCCGTCACCCTGGGCGATGGCACCACTGTCAGCCTGCGAAGCCCAAGTTACAGCTTCGCCGACCCCGGCTACGGCGCCCCCTCGCCCGATCTCATGATTTCCCCCCGCGTCGCGCCGCAGATGATCGGCCTCGGCCTGCTCGAAGCCATCCCCGCCGCCGACATCCTGGCCAAGGCCGACCCCGAGGATGCCGATGGTGACGGTATCTCCGGCCGCCCGCAGATCGTGCCCTCGGTGGAATTCGCCACCCCGATGCTGGGCCGCTTCGGGTTGAAGGGCGGCGCTCCCACGGTGAAAGAGCAATCCGCCGGGGCCTTCGCGGGTGACATGGGGCTGTCCACCCCCCTCCACCCCGACCCCTGGGGCGACTGCACCAAGGGCGAAGCGACCTGCATCGACGCACCCCATGGCCAGGAACCGGGGGTCCGCGACGGGCTGGAGGTCGACGGCCCCAGCCTTGACCTCGTCACCTTCTACGCCCGCAATCTTGGCGTCCCCGAACGGCGCGGCATCGACGACCCGCAGGTCCTGCGTGGGAAAGAGCTGTTCTACGCCACCGGCTGCCAGTCCTGCCACACGCCGAAATATGTGACCAACCGGCTGGAGGGCCAAGCCGAGCAAAGCTTCCAGCTGATCTGGCCCTATACCGACCTTCTTCTGCACGACATGGGGCCGGGGCTTGCCGACAACCGCCCGGAAGGCCGCGCCACCGGCACGGAATGGAAGACCCCGCCGCTCTGGGGCATCGGCCTGACCGAACAGGTCTCCGGTCACAATGAATTCATGCACGACGGTCGCGCCCGCAGCCTGATCGAGGCTATCCTCTGGCACGGCGGTGAGGCACAATCCCAGCGCGATACCGTCGCCGCCATGCAGCCCGAGGACCGCGACGCGCTCCTCGCCTTCCTTGGAAGCCTTTGATGCCCCGCAACAGCACCCCGCTCTGGACCGCCCTCGCGCTCGCGCTGGCCTCCCCCGCCGCTGCCGACACCGCCGCCGTGGTGGCCGACCATGCCCGCCCCGGCTATGCCGCTTTCGATGACGCCGTCGCCCGCCTGGCCGATGTCGAAAGCTGCGACCCCGAGGCATTGCGCCCGGCCTTCCAGGCCGCCTACGATGCCTGGATGGCGGTCGAACACCTGCATCTCGGCCCGGCCGAGGAAAATGGCCGCGCGCTCTCAATCCTGTTCTGGCCCGATCCCAAGGGCCTTGGCGCCAAGGCGCAGACCGCGCTTCTGACCGGCGACCCCGAGTCGCTGACCATCGAGAGCATGGCCGAGCAATCCGTCGCCGCGCGCGGCCTTGCCGGCCTCGAACGCCTGCTCTACCCGGCGAAACCGCTTGCCGCCGATCCCTGCCCGCTGATCCGGATCACCATCGACGACCTGGCCCGGCAGGCCGAAGTCCTGTCCGCTGAATGGGGCCCTTTCGGCGAGGAACTCCTCAGCGCAGGGCAGGCCGGAAACGACCGCTTCCTGAAGCCGGAAGAGGCGACGCAGCTGCTGTTCACCCAGCTTGCCACCGGGCTGGAATTCGTCGCCGACCGCCGCATCGGTCGCCCCCTGGGGACGTTCGACAAGCCGCGCCCCGATCTTGCCGAAGGCCAGGCCTCGGGTCGGGCGCTGGCGAACATCACCCTGTCGCTGAAGGCGCTGCGCGGGCTGGCCGCCAGTCTCAGCCCCGACAGCAGCAAGACGCTGGCCGCCTTCGACCATGCGATCAGCCTGTCCGAAACCCTGGACGATCCACTCCTCGACCACATCACCGACCCACAGGCCTGGCTGCACCTGGAAATCCTGCAACAGGCCATCCACGCCACCCGCGACACCGCGATTGCCGAGCTTGGCCCGGCGCTTGGCGTCGAGCTGGGCTTCAACTCGCAGGATGGCGACTGATGCAGCGCCGGACCTTCCTCGCCAGTTTCGCTGCCACTCTGGCCCCGCGCCTGACCTGGGCCGACATCGGCGCGCCGGCCTTTCTGGCAGCGGGGAAACGGGACGAGGCGTTCTTCCTGCACGGGCTGACCGCCAGCGGCACCAGCCTGTTCCAGATCACCCTGCCGGGCCGGGGCCATGCCGCCGCCGCCCATCCCACGCGCGCCGAGGCCGTCGCCTTCGCCCGCCGTCCCGGCACCTTTGCTTTGGTGATCGACTGCGCCACCGGCGAGACGCGCCACCGGCTGACCCCGCCCGAGGGGATGCAGTTCAACGGCCATGGCGCCTTTTCGGCGGATGGCTCTTTGCTGATGACCTCGGAAGTGGTGGCCGAAACGTCCGAAGGCCGGATCGGCCTCTGGGACACCGCGCGCTATACGCGCCTCACCGACTGGCCCAGCCACGGCATCGGCCCGCATGAGATCAAGCGCCTGGGCGATGGTCGCCTTGTCGTGGCGAACGGCGGCATCCAGACCGACCCGGTGGACCGGACCAAGCTGAACATCCCCGACATGCGCCCGAACCTGACGCTGCTGGCCGAAGATGGCACGCTGATCGACCAGGCCGATCTGCCCGACCTCCATCAGAACTCGATCCGCCACCTCGCGCTGCAAGGCGAGAGCATCGCCTTCGCGATGCAATGGGAGGGCGACCCGGCCGAGCCTGTGCCGCAGCTTGGCCTCTGGACCCCCGGCAAGTCGCCGATCCTGTGCCCGCCTGCGGAAGCCGAGGCCTTCACCATGAAGGGTTATGCCGGTTCCATCGCCGCCACCGCCGACCGCATCCTGATCACCTCGCCGAAAGGCGGTGCTGCGATGATCTTCGCCACGGACGGCACCCCCGTCGCCACCCATCTCCGCGCCGACCTCTGCGGTGCTGCCACCAGCGGCGGGAGTTTCACCGTCACCGATGGCAGTGGCGCAGTCTGGTCCGCCGACGATCAGGGCCTGACCCCGCTCGCCACCGATGAAACGCAGTGGGACAACCACCTCGTCGCGCTGACATAGCCACCCGCAGGTCAAGGTTCACCCCGACTCCCCCGGCCAGCCCCTCTCGTGCCACCAATCCCCTTTCACATTGGACCAAATATCCTCCGGGGGTTTGGGGGGCGAAGCGCCTCCAACGCCGAGCCGGTTGCGCGTTCTTCACGCGCAGAGGCGAGACAAGAGGACTTCGCGCGTCAGCGCCCAATTCAGTAAACCGCCCCAACCCGCGCCACACCCCATAGCCGGGGGCTGCCGCGTCGCCTTGCCTTCCCTCCCCTTCCGACCGCGAGGGCCAGGGCGAAGGCGCGCACGGCAAAGGTTGCGAAATCCTTAACGAAAATGATCAAGCTATTGATTTTGAGTGTCTATCCAGATTTGTCCACCGTGGACAGAGTCACGCCAGCAGCCGCGACCCGTCCTGGCCCGTGACCCGGACCTCCAGGATCGCCCCCTCCGGCTGGTCGGCACCGAAAGCAACCTCCGCGAAGCCTTCCGTCCGCCCGACACGGGCTCCCTCGGTCAGCACCCGATGCAGCCGGCCGACCTGCCCTGCCAGATGCGTGCCCAGCACCCGGTCGCCCAAGGCCCGCAGCCGCGCCGCCCGTTCCTTGATCTCCGGCCCCCGGACCTGCGGCATCCGCGCGGCAGGCGTCCCCTTGCGGGGCGAGAACGGGAAGACATGCAGGAAGGTCAGCCCGCAATCCTGCACCAGATCAAGGCTGCGCTGGAACATCGCCTCGGTCTCGGTCGGGAAGCCGGCGATGATGTCGGCCCCGAAGACCATCTCGGGCCGCGAGGCCTTCACCTCCCGGCAGAACCGGATCGCATCGTCGCGCAGGTGCCGCCGCTTCATCCGTTTCAGGATCAGGTCGTCCCCGGCCTGCAAGGAGAGGTGCAGATGCGGCATCAGCCGGGCTTCGGTGGCAATCGCCTCGATCAGCGCCGGATCGGCCTCGATGCTGTCGATGGAGCTGATCCGCAGCCGGGGCACCGAGGTCAGCTTCAGGATGCGGCGCACCAGATCGCCCAGTTTCGGCTCCCCCGGCAGGTCGGCGCCCCAGGAGGTCAGGTCGACCCCGGTCAGCACCACCTCGTTGAAGCCGCGATCCACCAGCCGGTTGATCTGTTCGACCACCACCCCTGCCGGGACCGACCGCGAGTTGCCCCGGCCATAGGGGATGATGCAGAAGGTGCAGCGATGGTCGCAGCCGTTCTGGACCTGGACATAGGCCCGGTGCCGCCCGAAGCCGTCGATCAGGTGCCCCGCCGTTTCGCGCACCGACATGATGTCATCGACCTGCACCCGCTCGGTCTGGCCGATCAGGTCGGGGGCCGCGATGCCGCGCCAGGTCTCGGCCTGCATCTTCTCGTGGTTGCCGACCACCCGCGTCACCTCGGGCATGGCCGCAAAGGTCTCCGGTTCGGTCTGCGCCGCGCAGCCGGTCACGATGATCGCCGCCCCCGGATTTTCCCGCGACAGCCGCCGGATTTCCTGCTTCGCCTTCCGCACCGCCTCGCCCGTCACCGCGCAGGTGTTGACGATCACTGCTTCGGACAGGCCCGCTGCCGCCGCCAGTTCCTTCATCGCCTCGGTCTCATAGGCGTTCAGGCGGCAGCCCAGCGTGGCGAAAACCGGCGGTTTCTGCGGAGCGTTCATCTGTGGGCCGCGATATAGTCGGGCGTCAACACCCCGTCGAAGACCCGCGCCACCGGCCCGGTCAGCCAGACCCGGTCGTCGCGCCAGTCGACCTCCAGCCTGCCGCCATCGGCCTCCAGCACCACATGCGGCCCGGTCAGGCCCCGGAGATGCGCTGCCACCGCTACCGCGCAGGCCCCAGACCCGCAGGCGAGCGTGATGCCCGTCCCCCGCTCCCAGACCCGCATCCGCAGGTGGTCGGGGCCGATCAGCGCGGCGAATTCGACATTGGTCCGCTCCGGGAACAGCGGGTCATGCTCATGCCCCGGACCCACCGCTGCAAGGTCCACCGCCTCGGCATCCGGGACGAAGCGGACGCAATGCGGGTTGCCCATGCCGACGGCCACCGGATCGCCGGGCAGCGGCAGGTGCAGGTGATCCACCTCCCGCGCCAGCGGGATTGCGGCCCAGTCCAGCTGCGGCTGGCCCATGTTCACCGCGACCCGGCCATCGGCCAGCCGTTCGGCCTTGAGACCGCCCCGCGCCGTGACCAGCGACACCCTGTCGGCCCCCAGGCCCTGCATCACATAGTCGGACACGCAGCGGGTGGCATTGCCGCAAGCCCCGGCCTGGGAGCCGTCGCTGTTCCAGAACACCAGCCCGAAATCGGCATCGGGTGCGGAGGTGATCTCGGCCAGCTGGTCGAAGCCCACCCCGCGGTTCCGGTCGCCCAAAGCCCGCGCCAGCCCAGCCGTCACCACCGCCCCGCGCCCGCGCGAGTCGATCACCACGAAGTCATTGCCCGCGCCGTGCATTTTCATGAACGGCAGGCCGCTTTGCGCCAGGGTATCCATCTTGCCCGGCATATACGCCCGCGCCTCAAGATTTGCCAGTGCCGCATGTTTTTGCCCTTGACCCCCGTCCCCGCGCTGACTAATCAGCCGCCTCGTGGGGCCGGTAGCTCAGTTGGTAGAGCAGCTGACTTTTAATCAGCGGGTCACAGGTTCGAATCCTGTCCGGCTCACCACCTACGCCACCAGGCCCGGTCCGCAAGGTCCGGGCCTGGTGCGTTTCAGATCATCTTGATCGTATCCTTGCCGACCGCCAGCATGTAGCCGCGGCGGGCGATGGTCTTGACCAGCAGTTCGGACACAAGCTGGTTGCCCAGGGCGTCGCGCAGGCGTTTGACGCGGGTGGCTCCGGCGGCCTCGTCGCAGTCGGCCTCGTTGCGGCCCGAGATCACCGCCTCGATCTGCGCGCCGGTCAGGACCTCGTCGTCCATCCGCGCCTCGGCGAGGACGGACAGCGTTTCCAGCGCGGCCTCGGTCAGGGCGAATTCCAGGTCGTTGATGTAGACCGCCCGCGATTCGCGGCTGATCATCAGGCTGGCCACCTGGATGCCCGAGCGCTGGATCGCGGAGATCCGGCGGTTGAGCGCGATGATCATCACCAGGAAGACCAGCGCGGCGATCAGCAGCGCGGTGGAAAACAGCAACAGCACGAAGATGACGGAACGGTAGCTGGTCAGCACCTCGGAGAACGAGGTCCCGGACTGGGCCAGAATCTCCAGGAGCTTGATCTCGGCCCCGGTGTTCAGGTTGTCGTTCTGGACGAACAGCCGTTCGACCCGCGCGTTGAAGGCGTTGGCATCGGGCAGGTTCAGGAACAGGAACAGCGCCGCAGCCAGAAGGATGAGGACGATGGCGGCGATTCCGAAGGCGACGACGCGGTTGCCTGCCTTGAGGCTTTCAGTAACGGAGGAAGAATTCTCCGGCACTCGCTTTCCTTTCTTCAAGACCTTCGGGCCCGAATGTGGACAGAACGGTCAGTAGCGTCCAGCCATCGCCCGCCAGTCTCGGCGCCAATTCGCCTTCGGCAGCACCAGGGCTGCAGTTGGCATCCGAAACCTGCGCGACACCGTAGTGCAGTTGCAGCGGTTCGTCACGCTTGGCCTTGTAGTCGGCATAGCACTCGGCCGCCGCCGGGCCGGCCAGGACCAGCGCAAGGGTGGCGAGTGTGATCAGTCGTTTCATTTTTCCGCTCCGGAAAGGAGGCTGCTCGATTGCCATCGGACAATGCGCGGCGGCGCGTTGATATTCAATATCAGGCGGAATTTTGGCGCGCTGTTATCGGATAGCAAGTCGGAATTCCCACACCGCTATGCCCTAGCAGGGGGGCGTTATTGCTTACGGCAGAACCGGGGGGCGAGGGTTGGCCATCGGGTCCGAAACGCTGCTGGTGACGGACCCCTCAACCAGAAGACCCATCAGGAGGCCGCCCATGTCCGTCGATTTCACAGCCAAGTCCTACCGCATCGCCGCGCGCGGGATGTCCGAGACACCGCTCTCTGGTCGCCGCCTGGCGTCGATTGTCACCGGAGCCGCTGCCGCGCTTGCCCTGGTGCTGGCCACGGCGATTCCGGCCAGGGCCGAAAAGAATGATCTGGCCAAGGCACTGATCGCGGCGCTGGTCGTGGGGGCCATCGCGCATGAGCTGAAGGACAAGGACAGGCCGGTGCCGCTACCCGTCCCCGAGCCGGTGAAGTCGAAGCGGGTGCCTGCGGTCTGCGCCATCTCCATCGACGGGGCGGATCGGTCGGTGACGCTGTTTCCCGAAACCTGCCTGCGCGAGGAAGGCTTCAGCTACCGCCTGCCGCGCCATTGCGCCAACAGCGCGACGATCTTCGGCAAGCGCGACCGGGTCTATTCGGCGCAATGCCTGCGCGACGCCGGGTTCCGGGTCACGGGACGCTGACACGAAAACCCAAACACACGGGCCGCCGAGGTGGCCTTGAACGAAGCGGGACGGCCCTTGCCCCGCTTCCGTCTGGGGGGTGGGAGGGTGAGCAGCTCCCGCCCCCTTTTTCTGCGACCCGTTCCGCGCTACTCCGGCCCGCATGGACGCGATCATTCCCGACTTCAGCCATGAGACAGCCGCCCGCGCGCGGGGAGCGTTGTGGGTCGTGGGGGTGGACGAGGTGGGCCGTGGTCCCCTTGCCGGTCCAGTGACCGCCTGCGCGGTGCGGCTTGACCCGGACCGGGTGCCGAAGGGCCTGCGCGATTCCAAGGTGCTGACGACCGCCCGGCGCGAGGCGCTGTATCTGGAGATCACCGCCGTTGCCGAAGTGTCGGTCGCCCATGCCAGCGTCGAGGAGATCGACAGCCTGAACATCCTGCGCGCCAGCCACCTCGCGATGGAACGTGCCGTGGCGGGGTTGAAGGCCGATCATGCGCTGATCGACGGCAACCTGATCCCGCGCGGGCTGGGCTGCGGGGCGACGGCCATCGTGAAGGGTGACGCGAAGTGCCTGTCCATCGCGGCGGCTTCCATCGTGGCCAAGGTGACGCGCGACCGGATCATGGTGGATTTGGCGCAACAGCACCCCGGCTATGGCTGGGACGTCAACGCGGGCTACCCGACAAAGGCGCATCTGGAGGCGCTGCGAATTTTAGGCGTAACCCCTTGGCATAGGCGTTCGTTCAAGCCCGTCCACAACATCTTGTATCAAGCGGTTTCTGTAAGCTCTTGATTCAAAAAAGAATTTGACGGCGAATCGCCGCTGACTCATGATTCCCCCACAACATCGGCACCTCAAGATGCCGGGGGCAGAGGCAGAGAATGGCGACCAGAATGACCGCAGCGGAGAGTGTTCTCCCGCTGAACCAGATTCTTGCAGGTGAATGTGTGGAGGTGATGAACTCCCTCCCGGCGGGGTCTGTCGACCTGATCTTTGCGGACCCGCCCTACAACCTTCAGCTTCGCGGCGACCTGCACCGGCCCGACAATTCCAAGGTCGATGCGGTGGATGATCACTGGGACCAGTTCGCCAGTTTCGCGGCCTATGACGGGTTCACGAAGGACTGGCTGGCTGCAGCAAAGCGGCTGTTGAAGCCGAACGGGGCGATCTGGGTGATCGGCAGCTATCACAACGTCTTCCGCCTGGGGTCGGAGTTGCAGAACCAGGGCTACTGGCTGCTGAATGACGTGGTCTGGCGCAAGTCGAACCCGATGCCGAACTTCAAGGGCAAGCGCCTGACCAACGCGCATGAGACGCTGATCTGGGCCTCCCGCGACGAGGCGGCGAAGTACACCTTCAACTACGAGGCGCTGAAGGCGCTGAACGACGGCATCCAGATGCGGTCGGACTGGGTGATCCCGCTCTGCACCGGGCATGAGCGGCTGAAGGACGAGAACGGCGACAAGGCGCATCCGACCCAGAAGCCCGAGGCGCTGCTGCACCGGGTGATCGTGGCGACGACCAATCCGGGCGACGTGGTGCTGGACCCGTTCTTCGGCACCGGCACGACCGGGGCGGTGGCGAAGATGCTGGGCCGCGACTTCATCGGGATCGAGCGCGAGGAAGCCTACCGCAAGGCAGCGACCGCGCGGATCGAGCGGGTGCGGCGGTTCGATGCCTCGGCCTTGGAGGTCACGGGGTCGAAGCGGGCGGAGCCGCGGGTGCCCTTCGGTCAGGTGGTCGAACGCGGGATGCTGCGGCCGGGGGAGGAGCTGTTTTCGCTCGGCAACCGTTTCAAGGCCCAGGTCCGGGCGGACGGGACGCTGATCGGCAATGACGTGAAGGGGTCGATCCACCAGGTCGGCGCCGCGCTGGAGGGGGCGCCAAGCTGCAACGGCTGGACCTACTGGCACTTCAAGCGGGACGGCAAGATGGTCCCGATCGACCTTCTGCGGCAGCAGATCCGGGCCGAGATGGAGGCCGACGGGACGCGACCGCACTGAATTCAGGAACACGCCTGTCCCCCGGACCGCCTGGGGGACACCTTTACCCCGCCGAGATGTCTCGGCGGGGTTTTTTCGTGGCGCGAAGGCTTTGGTTGATCGCGGACCGGAACTCTCCTATCCCGGATCCATCGTCACACTGGGGCTGGCATGGTCTTTCGGCGGCGCAATCCGCTTACGCTGCCGCAGAAGCTGCGGGCCACGTTGCTTCCGCCGGGCGGATGGCGGCGGTCCTTCGCCTATCTTCGGCTGCGGCTGACCCGGATTTCCGACGCCCCGCATCGGGTGGCGCGCGGCATCGCCTGTGGCGTCTTCGTCGGCTGCACGCCGTTCTTCGGGCTGCACCTGCCGCTGGCTGCCGCCCTGGCCTGGGCCTTTCGCGGCAATGTCGTCGCGGCGCTGATCGGCACAGCAGCGGGCAATCCGGTCACGATCCCCGTGCTTGCGGTGCTGTCGCTGGAGCTTGGCCGAAGAATCCTCGGCATCGGCGCGGAAGCCCCCTTCAGCCAGATCATGACCGAGTTCGGCCAGGCGGGAGAGGAGATCAGCCACAATCTCCGGGCGCTGGTGACATCGGAGACGATGCATTGGGGCAAGCTTCTGCAATTCCTGCATGAGGTCTTCCTGCCCTATCTTGTCGGCGGGATCGGGCCTGCGCTATTGGCCGCGATCATCAGCTACTGGATCAGCCTTCCGGCACTTGAAGCCTATCAGAACCGGCTGTCCAAACGCCGCCAAGGCCGGGATGCGGCCCGCAAATCCAGTGAACCAGACGGAGAAGAAGAACCATGAACGGCGCAGAAACCCTGGTGCAGACCCTTTTGGCTTCGGGGGTGCGCGTCTGCTTCGCCAACCCCGGCACCTCCGAGATGCATTTCGTTGCGGCGCTGGATCGCCACCCGGAGCTGCGCTGCATCCTGTGCCTGTTCGAAGGCGGCGTGTCGGGTGCGGCGGATGGCTATTACCGGATGACAGGAGAGGTCGCGGCGACACTGCTGCACCTTGCCCCCGGCTTCGGCAATGCCTTTGCCAACCTGCACAACGCCCGCAAGGCGCAGTCGGGCGTGCTGAACATCATGGGGGATCACGCCGATTATCACCTGCGGTTCGAGGCCCCGCTCAAGGGCGATACGGTGGGGGTCTCGCAGGCAATCTCGCACTGGACGCGGGTTTGTTCCGAGGCCGGGAAGGTCGCCAGCGATGCGGCGGAAGCGGTGCAGGCGGCGCGGGGCAAGGGCGGGCAGATCGCGACGCTGATCCTGCCGGCGAATACCGCCTGGGAAGCGGCGACAGGCCCTGCGGTGGCCGCAGCGGCCCCGGCCTTGCGGCGTCCATCACCGGCAGAGATCGCCGCCGCCGCCCGTGCCCTGCGCCAGCCGGGGGCGGTGCTGATGATTGACGGCCCGGCGCTGTATTCGGACCTCGGGCTTCTGGCGAAACGTCTGACCAAGGCCTGCGGGGCTCGGCTGATGCAGCCCTTCTTCGTCAGCCGCTTCCGGCGCGGGGCCGGGGTAGTGAAGATCGAGCGGATGGCCTACCGGATCGAGGACAACCAGAAGCTTCTGGCCGGGGCGTCCGCGCTGGTCCTGTGCGGGACGGCGCGGCCTGCCGGGTTCTTCGCCTATCCCGGCCTGCCCTCGACCCCCGACGATCCCGACACGCGGCTGATCGATCTGTGCAGCCGCGAGATGGATATCGAATGGACCCTGCAGGCGCTGGCCGGGGAATTGGGCGAGGCGGAGCTGGGGCCGGACGACTTCGTTCCGGCAGACCGCCCTGCCCTGCCCGACGGCGCACTGACGCTGGCCAAGCTGGGCGACTCCATCGCGGCGCTGATGCCCGAGGACACGGTGCTTGTGGACGAGGGGATCACCGCCTCGGCCCATCTGGCCCCTGCCCTGCGGCGCGGGCCGGGGCATGATGTGCTGACGATCACCGGCGGGTCGATCGGGTTCGGCCTGCCGAATGCAGTCGGGGCGGCGGTGGCCTGCCCGGATCGCAAAGTGGTGGTGCTGGAGGGCGACGGGTCCGGCATGTACACGCTGCAATCCTTGTGGACGATGGCGCGCGAGGGGCTGGACGTGACCACGGTGATCTTCGCCAACCGGGGCTATCAGATCCTGCGCGAG
>JAGPEG010000110.1 GCA_018057165.1 Tabrizicola sp. | reverse complement strand
CTTCCCCCCGTCCGGTCTGGCCCATCTGGTTGATCCCCGCCACCTCGGTCGTGAAGCGGACACACCGCGTGCAGCTGATGCAGCGCGTCATCGCTGTCGCGACCAGCGGGCCAAGGTCCATGTCCTCACTGGCGCGCTTGGCTTCGCGGAAGCGGCTGAAATCGACGCCATAGGCCACCGCCTGATCCTGCAGGTCGCACTCGCCGCCCTGGTCGCAGATCGGGCAGTCGAGCGGGTGGTTGATCAGCAGGAACTCCATCACCCCCTCGCGAGCCTTCTTCACCATCGGCGAGGTGGTCTTGACCAGCGGCGCCTCGCCATTCGGGCCGGGCCGCAGGTCGCGCACCTGCATCGCACAGCTTGCCGCAGGCTTCGGCGGGCCGCCCACGACTTCGACCAGACACATCCGGCAGTTCCCGGCGATGGTCAGCCGCTCGTGGTAGCAAAAGCGCGGGATCTCGACCCCCGCGATTTCCGCCGCCTGGATGATGGTCATCGCGCCATCGACCTCGACCTCGATCCCGTCGATGTTGATTTTCTTGAGGTTGGTCATGGCCCTACTCCGCCGTCCCTTTCAAGCAGCCGTGGTTCCCCGCGGCTGCGCGTCCTTGTTGTCTCTGTTGCCCGCCAAGGCTCACTTTGTCGACCTCAGCAATGAGCCTGCGAGAGTGCCCTTGGCGATCTCTTCCTCACCGATCTTGCAATAGGCGTCGGGCTTGCCCGGCTCGGCGCCCTTGGCCTTCAGCCATTCGGCGGCCTCGACCTTGAACTTGGCCTTCTCGGTCTTCGAGGTGACGAATTCGCGGACGACGCCGGACTCGTAGCCCTGCTTCAGCGCGTAATCGCGGAGGTTGTTCAACTCTCCCAGCGCCTTCAGCGTGCGGGCCTTCATCGTCGGGCAATTGTCGGCGATGGCATCCCCGATGAAGCCCTGCAGAAGCTTGTCGTGGATTTCCGGGTTCTCGTTGATTGGCACCAGCGCCAGCGCAGGCGTCGCGGACAGGGCCGCAAGGGTCAGGGCAAGGGTCGAAAGTTTGCGAAGCATGTTGGCCTCCTTGGCTGCTCGTAGCCCGGAGATGGGGGCAAACCCCCTTGATATGCCATGACAAACCGGGGTTTTCAGCGGTTTGTGACCGAGGGTGACGGCATTCGTCATGCGCAACCCTCCGGATAGACCCATGCGCCGGTGGCCCGGTCGAAACGGTCGTAGATCGAGACACGGACGCCCTTCGCGCCGCATTGGGCATCCGCCACCTTGCGGGCCAGGGCACCCTCCCACATCTGGAACGGCTGGCCGTTGTTGGTGACGCGCACAGGCTCGCGCGACGCAGGAACGGAGGCCGTTCCCACGCAAGCGGCCTGCGCCAAAGTCACCGAAAGGGCCAGCGCCATCCGCATCACTCCGCCGCCATCGCGCCCATGCGACCCGTGCGCTTGGCCTTGATCCGGTCCTCGATCTCGTCGCGGAAGGCGCGGATCAGGCCCTGGATCGGCCAGGCCGCCGCGTCGCCCAAGGCGCAGATCGTGTGGCCCTCGACCTGTTTCGTCACCGAAAGCAGCATGTCGATCTCCTCGACCTCGGCCTCGCCGCGCACCAGCCGGTCCATGACCCGCATCATCCAGCCCGTGCCCTCGCGGCAGGGGGTGCACTGGCCGCAGCTTTCGTGCTTGTAGAACTTCGACAGCCGCCAGATCGCCTTGATCACGTCGGTCGACTGGTCCATCACGATGACCGCCGCCGTCCCCAGACCCGACCTTTGCTCGCGCAGCCAGTCGAAATCCATGATCGCGTCGTTGCATTGCGCCTGGGTCAGCAAGGGGACAGACGACCCGCCGGGGATCACCGCCTTCAGGTTCTTCCAGCCACCGCGCACGCCGCCGCAGTGACGGTCCAGCAATTCCTTCAGCGGGATCGACATCGCCTCTTCCACGACACAGGGCTGCATCACATGGCCCGAGATGCCGAAGAGCTTGGTCCCGGTGTTGTTCGGACGCCCGAAGGACGCAAACCAGTCTGCCCCCCGCCGCAGGATCGTCGGCACCACTGCAATCGATTCCACGTTGTTCACCGTGGTCGGGCAGCCGTACAGGCCGGAGCCTGCCGGGAACGGCGGCTTCATCCGGGGCATGCCCTTCTTGCCCTCAAGGCTTTCCAGCAGCGCGGTTTCCTCGCCGCAGATATAGGCCCCTGCCCCGTGGTGCAGATACAGGTCGAAGTCCCAGCCGGATTTCGCCGCGTTCTTGCCCAGCATCCCGGCGTCATAGCATTCGTCGATGGCCGCCTGCAGCGCCTCGCGCTCGCGGATGTATTCGCCGCGGAGGTAGATGTAGCAGGTGTTCGCGTTCATCGCGAAGCTGGCGATCAGCGCGCCTTCGATCAGCGTATGCGGGTCATGCCGCATGATCTCGCGGTCCTTGCAGGTACCCGGCTCCGACTCGTCGGCGTTGATCACCAGATAGCTGGGCCGCCCATCCGACTGCTTCGGCATGAACGACCATTTCAGGCCCGTCGGGAAGCCCGCGCCCCCGCGCCCGCGCAAACCGCTCGCCTTGACCTGCTCGATGATCACATCCCGCCCGCGCTTGATGATCTCGGCGGTGCCGTTCCAATGCCCGCGCTTCATCGCCCCCTTCAGGCTGCGGTCATGCATCCCGTAGAGGTTGGTGAAAATGCGGTCCTGATCCTTGAGCATCTTGGTCTTCCTAACCCCGGCGTCCGCGCCAGATCTGATACGTCACCACCATGGCCCAGACGAAGCCAGCGATGGCAGCAAGGTCGAAGAGGAACACGAAGCGCGTCTCCAACCCGATTTGTCCGCCCAGCCACTGAGCGCCCATCCACACCACCATGGTCGCCACCAGCACGATGGCCACCAGCCGCACCTGGCGGGCGCGCTGGAGATCGGCTGGATCGGGACGGGTCTGCATGATGGGTCTCAATACTCGTTGGTCCGGGCGCGCTCGCGGAACGCCTCAAGCCCTTCGCTGACGATGATCCGGGCCTGCTCCACCCATTTGTCGCGGGTGATGCGGCCCTTGAAGGTCTTCATTTCGGCATCGACCAGCGCAACATCGGCCTCGGTCCAGCCCGCGATCTGGTCGAAATGGAAGAAGCCCATGTCGTTGACCAGCTTCTCCAGCGCCGGGCCGATGCCCTCGATCTCTTTCAGGTCGTCGGCCTTGCCCTTGCGGGGCGCCTTCAGCCGGACGAGACCCGCAGGCTGCGCCGCCTTGGTCGCCTTCGGCTTGGCCGCAGCCTTTTCGGCCTTGGGTTTCGGCTCGGCCTTGGGTTTCGCCGCCGCCTTCGGCTTTGCTGCCGCCTTCGCCTTGGGCTTTGCCGCAGCTGTCTCGGCCACCGGCAGGGCCGCTGCCACCGGGGCGGCTTCCGCCATCATCACCGGGGCAGGCGGTGTCGGCACCGCGATGATCGGCGCCGGCTCGACCTCGGCCAGAGGCGTCACCACCGAGGACGGGCGCTGCGCCTTCAGCGCCTCGGGCCGCACCGGAACCGCCTTCACCGCCGGGGCCGCCGCGCCGCCGTCCAGCCGGACTTCGCCCGAGGCCGGGACGATCTTGCGCACCCGCTGCCCGGCTTTCGCGTCCTCGTCGCTGTTCAGCTTCGCCGCCAGCCAGAACAGCACCAGAAGCACGATCAGCGCGACAGCCAGGGCAAAGGCCACCGCGGGGAACAGGACATAGTGCATGAAACCGCGCAGGACGGCAAAGGTCACGACCCCGGAGAGAACCACCAGGATCCAGCCACCCGTGCCGATTGTCGTTTCATACTCCTCGTCGTGCATCCCGCTTCACTCCCCGAACCACATCACTCGCCTTGTTTTCCGTCTTGCCGTCCCGCTCCTTGGCTTTATGCCTTCGCCGCCGCTTCCGCTTCGGCCACCGTGCCGCCCGCCGCCAGGATCTTCGCCTGCACCACCCAACGGTCGCGGGTCACGCGGCCCTTGAAGCCTTCCAGGTTCTCGTCAACCCAGGCGATCTCGCCCGCAGTCCAACGCGCGATCTGGTCGAAGTGGAAGAAGCCAAGCTTGTGGCACAGCGCCTCCAGCTTCGGCCCGATCCCCAGGATCACCTTCAGGTCATCCGCCTTGCCGCCTTTCGGAGCCGACAGGCCCGCAGGCTTCACGCCCCCCGCCTGCCCCGCCGCTTTCGCCTCGGGCGTCGCCGCGGGGGTCGCGTTCGGCGCGTCGCCCTCGGTCTTCGGCTTACCCTTCGACGAGGCCTTCGCCTCCTGCACCGTGGCCCCCGTCGCATCCGCCGGGACACCCGCGCCCGGCTTCGGCTCCACCGTCTTGCCCTTCGCGGGCTTCACCGGGACCGACACGCCCAGCCAGGGGGTTGTCAGCGGCACTTCCGTCCCGTCGATCCGCTTGATCGTATCGCGCAGATCCACCGCCGCTTGCGCGCTGGCATTGTACTGCTTGCGGCCCGATTCAAACTCTTTCAGGCTGGTCAGCCCGCCGATGGGCTCTGCCGCATAGCGGCCGTTCTGCGGCCCCGGCACCGGCACTTCGCCCTTGGAAAACCGCCCGATCAGCTCGCGCAGCTTCGCCGCCGTCAGATCCTCGTAGTAATCCTTGCCGATCTGCGCCATCGGCGCGTTCGCGCAGGCGCCAAGGCATTCCACCTCTTCCCAGCTGAACCTGCCATCCGCGCTCAGCGCATGCGGGGTCGAGGCGATCAGCTCCTTCGCCACCGCCACCAGATCCTCGGCCCCGCAGATCATGCAGGACGTGGTGCCGCAGATCTGGATATGCGCCACCGAGCCCACCGGCTGCAACTGGAACATGAAATAGAAGGTCGCCACTTCCAGCGCCCGGATATAGGCCAGCCCCAGCATATCGGCGACATGCTCGATGGCGGGCCGCGAAAGCCAGCCCTCCTGCTCTTGCGCGCGCCACAGAAGCGGGATGATCGCCGAAGCCTGCCGCCCCGCCGGATACTTGGAAATCTGGCCCCTGGCCCAGGCTTCATTCGCCGCAGTGAAGGCGAAAGAGGCGGGTTGGTCCTTGTGAAGACGACGCAGCATCAGATCATTCCAGCGATAAGAGCCGGGACCGCGACCATACCCGCAGGCAGGATCACAAGCCCAAGCAGAAGAAACGGAGCAACCCCGAGGGCGATCACCGATCCACCTCCCCGAACACGATGTCCATCGTGCCGATGATGGCAGAGACGTCGGCCAGCTGGTGCCCCTTGCAGATATAATCCATCGACTGCAGGTGCAGATAGCCCGGCGCGCGGATCTTGGCGCGGTAGGGTTTGTTGGTCCCGTCCGCCACCAGATAGACCCCGAACTCGCCCTTCGGCGCTTCGACCGCCGCATAGACCTCACCGGCAGGCACATGGAAGCCCTCGGTGTACAGTTTGAAGTGGTGGATCAGGGCCTCCATCGAGGTCTTCATCTCGGCCCGCTTCGGCGGCGACAGCTTGCCCCGCGCCAGAATGTCGCCCTGCCCGTCCGCAGCCTTCAGCTTGGCCACCGCCTGCCGGATGATGCTGGTCGATTCCCGCATCTCGGCCATCCGGCACAGATAGCGGTCATAGCAGTCGCCGTTCTTGCCGACCGGGATCTTGAACTCGAACTCGTCATAGCATTCATAGGGCTGCGCGCGCCGCAGGTCCCAGGCCAGGCCCGACCCGCGCACCATCACGCCGGAATAGCCCCAGTCCTGAATGTCCTTCTCGCTGACGACGCCGATATCGGCATTGCGCTGCTTGAAGATGCGGTTTTCGGTCAACAGGGTGTCGATGTCGTCGATCACCTTGGGGAAGGCCACCGCCCAGGCGTCGATGTCGTCAAGCAGCTCTGGCGTCAGGTCCTGATGCACGCCGCCGGGGCGGAAATAGGCCGCGTGCAGCCGCGCTCCGCAGGCCCGTTCATAGAAGACCATCAGCTTCTCGCGTTCCTCGAAGCCCCAGAGCGGCGGGGTCAGGGCGCCCACGTCCATCGCCTGCGTGGTCACGTTCAAGAGGTGGTTCAGCACCCGCCCGATTTCCGAGAACAGCACCCGGATCAGGCTGGCGCGGCGCGGCACCACCGTCCCGGTCAGCCGCTCGATCGCCAGACACCAGGCATGTTCCTGGTTCATCGGAGCCACATAGTCCAGCCGGTCGAAATAGGGCAGGTTCTGCAGGTAGGTGCGCGATTCCATCAGCTTTTCGGTGCCGCGATGCAGCAACCCGATATGCGGGTCGCAGCGTTCGACAATCTCGCCGTCCAGCTCCAGCACCAGCCGCAGCACGCCATGCGCCGCCGGGTGCTGGGGCCCGAAGTTGATGTTGAAATTGCGGATGCGCTGCTCGCCGGTCTCGAAATCCTTCGAGCCGTCGTCATAGGTGTTCCGCCGGATATCGCCGTCCATCACACTGCTCCCATACGGTCGCGAGCCATCACGCCACCGCCTTCTCGGCCTTGGCCATCGCCTTGGGCACGAACTTTTCCCAGCGGACAAGCGCGCGCTGGTGCCGCCCCTCGCCGATCAGGTCCACCCCGTCATGGGCGCGGACCGAAAACCACACGAACTTGCCGTCGATCCCCGTCACCTCGGTCGCGACCGTCACGGTCAGGCCGGGGGGCGTCGGGGCCAGGTGGCTCACATCGACATGCGTGCCAAGCGACCCCTCGCCGTCCTCATAATAGGGCAGCAACTGCTCGACACAGGCCCATTCCATCAACCCGACCAGATAGCCCGTCGCCAGCACCCCCGGCATCGCCTGGAACTCGGCGGCTTCGGGGTAGAGATGCGGCACGGTCTGCGCCTCGCCGATGGTCAGGCGATGCGTTCCCTTGGCACCAATGGTCAGGCCGGGCTTCATCGTCAGGCCTTCTGATCGCCGGGAAGGATGTATTCCGCGCCTTCCCAGGGGCTCATGAAATCGAACTGCCGGTATTCCTGCACCAGCTTCACCGGCTCATAGACCACGCGCTTCAGCGCCTCGTCATAGCGGACCTCGGTGTAGCCGGTGGTCGGGAAATCTTTGCGCAACGGATAACCGCGGAAGCCGTAATCGGTCAGCAGCCGCCGCAGGTCGGGATGGCCGCTGAACAGGATGCCGAACATGTCGAACACCTCGCGTTCGAACCAGTTGGCGCTGGGGTGCAGCGCGACCAGCGACGGGACCATCTCTTCCTCGCGCACCGCAACCTTCACGCGGATGCGCTGGTTCCGGTACATCGACAGGAAGTGATACACCATGTCGAACCGCTGGGCGCGTTCCGGGTAATCGACGGCGGTGATGTCGACCAGCGACGAGAACCGGCACGAGGCATCGTCGCGCAGGAATTCGACCAGCGTTTCCAGATGGGCAAGGTTCGCAACCAGCGTCAGCTCGCCGAAGGCGACGCTGGACGAGACCACGGCATCCGCCTGTTTCAGTCCGATGATCCCGGCCAGTTCCTGCAGGGCTTCGCTCATGATTACCTCACCAGGGTGCCAGTGCGGCGGATCTTCCGCTGCAACTGCAAGATGCCATACAGCAGGGCTTCGGCCGTGGGCGGGCAGCCCGGCACATAGATGTCGACCGGGACGATCCGGTCACAGCCGCGCACCACCGAATAGCTGTAATGATAATAGCCGCCGCCATTGGCGCAGGACCCCATCGAGATCACATAGCGCGGCTCGGGCATCTGGTCATAGACCTTGCGCAGCGCCGGGGCCATCTTGTTGGTCAGCGTGCCCGCGACGATCATCAGGTCCGACTGCCGGGGCGAAGCCCGTGGCGCGGTCCCGAAGCGTTCCAGGTCATAGCGCGGCATGCTGGTATGCATCATCTCGACCGCACAGCAGGCCAGACCGAAGGTCATCCAGTGCAGCGACCCGATCCGGGCCCAGTTGATGATGTCTTCGGTGGACGTCAGGATGAATCCCTTGTCCTGAAGGTCCCGGTTCAGCGCCTGGACCGCAACCTCATGGTCGCCGCCCGCCGTGTTGGCTCCAGCCATCACTCCCATTCCAGCGCCCCCTTCTTCCATTCATAGGCAAACCCGATGGTCAGCACCGCCAGGAACAGCATCATCGACCAGAAGGCCGCCATGCTGATCTCGCCGAAGGCCACCGCCCAGGGGAACAGGAACGCGACCTCAAGGTCGAAGATGATGAACAGGATCGACACCAGGTAGAAGCGCACGTCGAACTTCATCCGCGCATCGTCGAAGGCGTTGAAGCCGCATTCATAGGCGCTCACCTTCTCGGGGTCGGGGTTCCGCACCGCCAGGACCGCGGCGGCCAGGATCAGGACCAGGCCCAGACCAACGGCAATGGCCAGAAGGATGAGGATGGGAAGGTATTCTCTGAGAAGCAGGTCCACGAGGGGCTCCCTGGTGCTGGCGGCGCGCGTGCAGGCGGGCGTCACCGCCCGTTTGTCCCTCCGGCTTTACTCTGCGCCCTTCGCGGGGTCAACCGAAGGCGGGTGAGAATCCCATCCCTCACCAAGCAGAACCTCAAGAATACCAAGCATTTCGCTCAGGAAATGCCGGGGCCGGTTCCCCCTACCTTGACCGGGGCCGCCAACCTGCCATTCCTGCCGCCAGCCACGAAAGGACCACAGCCCATGCGCCTGCCCCTCGCCCTTGTCTTTACTGCTGTCACCGGCCCGCTTGCCGCCCAGACCTGCGAGATCGACATCGCCACGGTCGAGGCCCGCATCGCCGAACTGGAACCCAGCTACGGCCTGGTCCTGTCCGACATCTCCTGCGATGCGCCGACCAACCCTGCCCACATCCTGATGTGCAACGACGCCGACCCTTCGGACGCGACGCTTTGGCGCATGGTGCGGCTGGACGATCTCGCCTGGGTCTATGCGGTGGAAAACGCCACCGGCCAGGAGGTCGACCACACGAACCCGCCGCGTGACGACGACTTCACCGCGACCCGCGACGCCTGCACCGACGCGGCCTGCCTCTGCGATGCGCTGATCGGGCACACCAACGACAGCCTCGGCGGCACCTCGCCCTATCCGCAGTGATCAGTTCGTGACCGGGTGAAAGGCATATCCTGCCTCCGCCCGCCTGATCCAGCCGATCCCCGGATCGGGCAGATGCGCCCCGGCCACCAGCCAGCCCGCCTCGACCGCCTGCTCCATCAGCGCCAGCCGCGTCGCGCGGGCCTGATCCTGATCCTCGTCGAAGGCCCAGGTCACTTCCGGCCGGGCAAACTGCACCGCCGCATGGTGGACAAGGTCGCCCCAGATCAGAAGCCGGCCCTCGACCAGAAAACCCATATGCCCCGGCGAATGGCCCGGAGCGTTCACCGCCGTCACACCGGCGATCAACCCGTCGCCCTGTTCCAGGGGCTGAAGCCGCGGCAGGACCGGGATCATCCGCGGCTCGGCCCGAAAGGCCATCAGCTCTTCCGTCGCCACCAGAATGCGCCCTGCATGGGGGAAGGCCGCGCCCTCCGCCCCGACCAACCCGCTCAGGTGGTCGACATGGGTGTGGGTCAGGGCAACCAGCGTCACCTCGTTCGCCCCCACCCCCGCCTCGACCATGGCCTCGGGCAGGCGGCCCAGCACCGGATGCCAGGCCTCCGCCGCCCCGCTGTCGATCAACAGGCAGCCGTCCCGCCCCCGTACCAGAAAGCAGCGCACCGGCAGGCGCAGCTTGCCCCCCGCCAGATCCGCCCCGGCAAGTTCAGGATCGGACAGCGGATCACCCCCCGGTCCGCGCAGATGGGTGACGGGCATCGCCGTCTCGCCATCCGACAGGGCGATGACCCGCAAGTCGCCCAGTTCCACCTCCATCGACAAAGATCCCTGCCTCAGCACCCGCATCAGCACCAGCTCCCTCTCAGACCACTCCCGTAGGCCCGCGCATGGCCGTCGCGGACCATCAGCCGCGCCACATCCACCCCGTCGATCTCCAGCTCCACCAGCGCCCGGCCATATTTGTCCGTCCCCCGATGGGTCAGCTTCATCCGGTCCGCCCGCTGGATCAGCGCCCGCAGATGCCACGAGGCCCGTTCCGCCGCCAGAAACTCGCCCAGGCATTTCGGCGCGTATTTCTCTGGCGTGTCGAACCCCGTCAGCCGCGCGCTGACCATCCCGTCCTCGGGGCAGATCAGCGACACCGTATCCCCGTCGATCACCCGGATGATCCGGCACGGACCCTGCTCGCTGGCAATCGGCCGCATCGCCGCATTGACCAGATCGGCGATCGTCGGCACCAGCACCAGCCCGCCGACCGCAACACCGATCACCGCCTTCAGATAAAAGCGCGGGTCGGCCAGCCGCCGCAGGCCCCGCACCAGACCCCCTGCAGGCCGCGCCGGACGGAAAAGCCAGCCCATCAATCCGCCGTAATGGTTGCGACCGGCCCCAGCGCCCTGGCCCCTGCCGCTCCCCTGGCCTCATCGCCAAGGATGCGGGCGATCTGGTCCACGTCTTCCGGCCCGAAGGTCAGCGGCAACCGCATGTCGATCAGCCCCGCCAGCACCCGGTCGGTCCGGGGCAGCACCTCCGGCTCGGCATAGTGCCAATGCGCGTA
>JAGPEG010000109.1 GCA_018057165.1 Tabrizicola sp. | reverse complement strand
GCCCTTTGATCCGGAATTGCAGGACACCCCGAAAGGCCGTGTGATCCGCGCCCGCGGCGCCTCCGACGACAAGGGTCAGCTGATGACCTTCATCGAGGCCTGCCGCGCCTGGAAACACGTCCACGGCACGCTGCCCGGCAAGTTGACCATCTTCCTGGAGGGTGAAGAGGAATCGGGGTCGCCCTCGCTCGTTCCCTTCCTCGAGGCGAACCGGGAGGAACTGTCCTGTGATCTCGCCCTCATCTGCGACACCGGTCTCTTCGAGGAGGCGACGCCCGCCATCACCACCATGCTGCGGGGCCTGGCAAAAGCCGAATTCACCATCCGCGCCGCCAGCCGTGACCTGCATTCCGGCATGTATGGCGGCCTCGCGCAGAACCCGCTGCACCTGATGGCGCGGCTTCTGGCGGACCTGCACGACGCGACGGGCCGGGTGCAGGTGCCGGGCTTTTACGACGACGTCGACGAACTGCCCGAGTCCCTTCGCCAGCAATGGCAGGCGCTGGCCTTCGACCACGCCGGATACCTTGGTGATGTGGGCCTGTCGGTCCCCGCTGGCGAACAGGACCGCACGCCGCTGGAAAAGATCTGGTCGCGCCCGACGGCCGAGGTGAACGGCATGTGGGGCGGCTACACTGGCGCCGGTTTCAAGACGGTGCTGCCGTCCGAGGCCCATGCCAAGGTTTCGTTCCGCCTCGTCTCGCATCAGGACCCGGAAAAGATCATCACCGCGTTCAAGACCTGGGCCGAGGCCCGGATGCCCGCCGATTGCGAGATTCACTGGCATGGCGGCAGCGACGGGGCGCCCGCCTCGGTCATGGCCATCTCCGACCCCGCTTTTGAATCCGCCCGCGCCGCCCTGTCCGAGGAATGGGGCCGCCCCGCCGCCTTCGTGGGTGCCGGTGGCTCGATCCCGGTGGCGGGCTATTTCAAGACCATTCTCGGGATGGACGCGATGCTGATCGGCTTCGGTCGCGACGACGACCAGATCCATTCCCCGAACGAAAAATATGACCTGGAGTCGTTCCACAAGGGCATCCGCTCCTGGGCGCGCATCCTGGCCCGCATCGCGTGATGCCTGAGCTTCGCGATGCAAGGCCCGAAGACGAAACGGATTTCCGGCGCCTCTGGCAGGGGTTCTGTGATGGCTACGGCCTGGCCTTGCCGCCGGAGGTCACCGCCTTCACCTGGACGCGGCTGATGGACGAAGGCAACGCGCTGACCGCCCGGCTGGCTGTCGTGGACGGGGTGGCGCAGGGCTTCGCCATCCACCAGCATCACCCCTCGACCTGGGTGCTGGGCGATGACGGCTATCTGGAAGACCTCTTCGTCGCGCCGGAAGCTCGCGGCAAGGGTCTCGGGCGGGCCCTGATCGAGGATCTGGTGGCCATCGGGCGCAGGAACGGCTGGCGACGGCTCTACTGGCTGACCGAGATCGAGAACCAGACCGCTCGCAAGCTCTATGACCAGTTCTGCGACAATGACGGTCATATCCGCTACCGGATGACCCTTTAGGCGCACCACCACAACCGGGGCCAAATTTCTTGAGCAAGAAATTTGTCAAAATCCTTGCTTGAGGATTTTGTCTCCCGAACAAAACGGGGGCCCGAAGGCCCCCGTTTCTCGTCATGCCGATGCGCTCAGCTTGCCTTCAGCGCCGTCGCTTCCTTCAGCGTGCCCTTCATCTCCCAGCTCACCACCACCTTCTCGCCAACCTTGAACGCCTTCAGGTCATAGCCCGCAGGCAGGTGGTAGGTCGTGCCATCCGCCAGTTCCACCGTCATCGCCTTGGCGTCGATGGTCTTGATCACGCCCGACGTGTCGGTCGCGGCCGCCAGCACAGCGGTGCCAAGGCCAAGCGAAGCGATCAGGGCCAGGGAGAGAATATTCGAACGCATGATGCGTCTCCTGTTTCAGGAACGGGATTTCCCTTCCGTTCCAGTCACATCCCGACGCGCCGGGCCTGTCGTGTCGATGGGATCTCCCATCCGGCAGGCTCTGGCCGGGATGAGGGGAAGCTACTCCCGGCCCCGGCTGCTGCGAAGGGGGTCTCACCGCAAGGTGCGGCGGCGTGACAGGCCGTGCTGCGCTGCGGAACAAGCGGCTTTGTGCCGACGCAGCGCAGCGCCTGATCGCAAGGCTTTCCAATCCTTTGACTGAAACCGCGATCCGTCGCTTCCCGTTGGCGATCCCACCAGCCGCCAAAAGAAATCACACTCGGGCGATGAGCGCGCGAGCCTAGTCACACAGCGTCCAGATGCTGCGGTTTCCGTCGGGGTAGTCCAGCACCAGGACCTGCCCCTGCCCGTCCGACTCGCGCCGGATCACCACCGACTCGTCCCATTCCTCGCCGCCTGCGCTCACCAGAAGCGATGCCTCGACCCGGTCCGGGTCATTCGGAAATTCGATCAGGTCGGTGACGGTCATCCCCCATTCCATGCCGTACAAAGTGCCGTCCTTGACCGTGATCGGCTGGCCCGCGCCGCAGGGCAGCCCCTCGGCGGCATAGGTCCCGTCGAAGCCGGTCGGCAGGGCAACCCCCTCCTCGGCAAGGGCTGAGGTGGCGGAGGCGGCGAACAGGGCAAGGGCAAGACATCTCATCACGACATTCCTTCCAGCATGGACGCATGCCTTAATCGCGGACGCCCGTAGGGGCGAGGCTGGAATGCATGACCTTGAAGTGAGGAAAACTGGCGCGGTGGACGGGGCTCGAACCCGCGACCCCCGGCGTGACAGGCCGGTACTCTAACCAACTGAGCTACCACCGCGCGCTGAGGGGGCAGATAGAGGCTTGTCCGGGGGGCGTCAAGCGGGAAACGTGCGACAAGCTGCACGGCGTCGGCCCGTCTTGCGAACCGTCTTGCGGACCGGCTGCACCCAGCCCTCCCTCCCCCCTCAGCAAGAAGGGTCGGGGTGGAACGGGCGGCAAGGGCAAGGCAGGCCAGATCGGCCAATCAACCTTGACGTTTCCTGAACGTCCACGGCCAACATCTTGATTTCATTGCGGCCTCAAGGGCTGTCCTGCGTGGACATGCTTGCTGCCGCCGAAGAGGGGAAACTGGCGCGGTGGACGGGGCTCGAACCCGCGACCCCCGGCGTGACAGGCCGGTACTCTAACCAACTGAGCTACCACCGCGCGATGGGGGGCGAATTAGACGGTCCCGAGGGGGCCGTCAATGGGGCGCGGCAAGATTCATCGCTCGGGGGCCGGAATGAATTCCCGATCATCATTCGGCGGCAGCCTGAAGCGGCCGTGCTGCCAGTCACCTGCCCGCCACGCCTCTTTCGCGGCCTCGATCTTCTCGCGCGAGGAGGCGACGAAATTCCACCAGATGAAGCGCGGCCCGTCCATCGTGGCCCCGCCCAGGAGCATCACCCGCGCGCCCGTCGCCCCGGCCCTCACCGACACCCGGTCGCCGGGACGGAAGACCAGCATCCGCCCGGCCTCGAAGACCTGGCCAGCCGAGGAGACCTCGCCGTCCAGGATGTAGACCCCGCGATCCTCGTGGTCGTCGGGCAACGGGATCGCTGCGCCGGGGGCGAGGCGGGCGTCGGCGTAGAAGACCTCGGAGGGCATCTGAAGCCCCACCGTCTCGCCCCAGGCTGATCCCAGGATCAGGCGGACCTCTTTCCCCTCGCCCTCCAGTTCCGGCAGGGCTTCGCGGCCGAGATGGGCGAAGCCCGCCGCATCTTCCTCGCGGTCCTTCGGCAGGGCGAGCCAGGTCTGCAGGCCGAACATCGAGAGCGGCGCCTTGCGGGCCTCGCCGTCGGTCCGTTCGGAATGGGTGATCCCCTGCCCCGCCATCATCCAGTTCACCGCGCCGGGTTCGATCCAGGCGTCGGTTCCCAGGCTGTCGCGGTGGTGGAGGCGGCCCTTCAACAGGTACGTGACGGTGCCGAGGCCGATATGGGGGTGGGGGCGGACGTCGATCCCTTGCCCGGTCAGGAATTCTGCCGGGCCCATCTGGTCGAAGAAGATGAAGGGCCCCACCATCTGCCGCTGGGCGGAGGGGAGCGCGCGGCGCACCTCGAAGCCGCCGAGGTCGCGGGCGCGGGGGACGATGACGGTCTCGATCGAGTCGATCTGGTCTCCGATCGGGATCGAGGGGTCGAGAAGCGGGTTCCACATGGGGGGTCCTCCTTTGCAGGGAAGGTAGGCGCGGTGGGGCAGAATTTCATCCCGAACTGTCCGCGCGAAGGCTGTGCGGGGGTGAACAGGGAAAGGTGTCCACAGTGGACAAAACGGCATCCTCGCGTTGAATCAAGGCCTTGCCCGCGGACGTTAGGGGTTGGTTAAGGTCTTCGCCCAGGCCATCCGATGACCCCTCATCCCGGCCCTCTGCCATGGTAGGGGAAATGAGGCGCCTGTCTCGGGCTGCCCGATCCGGCTGTCAAAGCTCTTGAATTGCACGAACGAATAATATCGGATGGAGGCAGAGAATCGGAAAGGGCCGACTGTGACGATCCGCTCAAGCTTTCCCGAGGCGATTACCGAGATCGAGGATCTCGGCATTCCGATGCCCGACGGCACAAGGCTTGCGGCACGGGTCTGGATGCCGGAAAGCGCGAAGACCCGCCCCGTCCCGGCGGTGCTGGAATATATCCCCTACCGCAAGCGCGACGGCACCCTGCCCCGCGACGAGCTGATGCATCCTTACGTCGCGGGCCACGGCTATGCCTGCGTCCGGGTCGACATTCGCGGCAATGGCGACAGCGACGGGCTGATGGAGGACGAATATTCCGCGCAGGAGTTGCAGGACGCCTGCGACGTGATCGCCTGGCTCGCGAAACAGGACTGGTGCAGCGGCACCGTGGGGATGATGGGGAAAAGCTGGGGCGGGTTCAATTGCCTGCAGACCGCCTTCCTGCAACCGCCCGCGCTGAAGGCGGTGATCTCGGTCTATTCCTCCACCGACCGCTTTGCCGACGACATCCATTTCAAGGGCGGCGCGCTTCTGGGCGAGAACTTCGGCTGGGGTTCGGTGATGCTGTCCTATACCTCGCGCCCCGGCGATCCGATGCTGCGCAAGGACTGGCGCGAGGACTGGCTGAAACGGCTGGAGGCGCAGTCCTTCCATGCGCCGGACTGGGCTGCGCATCAGACCCGGGACGCCTACTGGAAGCATGGCTCGATCTGCGAGAACTGGGAGCGGATGACCGTGCCGATCCTGTCCTTCGGCGGCTGGAACGACAATTACATGAACACGGTCGCCGCGCTGATGGAAAATGCGCGGGGGCCGGTGAAGGGGATCGTCGGCCCCTGGGTGCATCAGTATCCGCATACGGCGGTGCCAGGGCCGAAGATCGGCTTCCTGCAACTGGCGATCCGCTGGTGGGACCGCTGGCTGAAGGGGGTGGAGAACGGGGCCGAGGCTGATCCGGCCTTCCGCGGCTACATGCTGCATTCCGCGCCGCCGGACCCGAGTGCGGCGCATCGCGACGGACACTGGATCGCCGAGGCCGAATGGCCCAGTCCGCGCGTCAGCCGCCGGGTGCTGCTGGTGTCGGACGCGGGGCTTGGGGTGGCGGGCAGCCTGACGGCCAGCGTGTCGACCGCGCAGCACCTGGGGATGACGGCGGGCGAGTTCTTCCCGATGGGCCTGAATGCCGAGATGGCGGGCGACCAGCGCACGGATGATGCGCTGTCGGTCTGCTTCGATGCTGCGGCCCTGACGGACCCGCTGGAGCTTCTGGGGGCCGCGCGACTGTCGTTGCGGCTGGCGTCGGACAAGCCGCTGGCCTTCCTTGTCGCGCGGCTGTGCGATGTGGCGCCGGACGGGTCATCGGTCCGCATTGCGCATGGCATCCTGAACCTCTGCCACCGCAGGGACCGCGCGGCGCCGGAGCCGATGCTGCCGGGCGTGCCCGAGGACATCGTGCTGGTGCTGGACCAGATGGCCTACCGGGTGGCGGCGGGTCACAAGCTGCGGCTGGCCCTGTCGACGACCTACTGGCCCTTCGTCTGGCCCAGCCCCGAGGCGGCCACGCTGGAGATCACGCAGGCAAGTCTGGACCTGCCGGTGCATCAGGGGACGGGCGAGGCGGAATGGACCCCACCGCCCGCCGAGACCGCGCCGCCCTGGAAGCACCGGATGCTGCGCACGGGGTCGGCCAGCCGCAAGATCGAGACCGACCTGATCGCAGGCCGTCATGCGCTGGTTGTCGAGGACGATCAGGGCGACCCGGAAAACCTGTCGCATGGGCTGATCACCGGCGAGCACACCACCGAACGCTGGGAAATCGGGGCCGACCCGCTGACCGCGCGGGCCGAGATCACCTGGGAACAGCGGCTTGCGCGCGGGAACTGGCGGGTGAAGACGCGGGCCGAGACGGTGATGACGGCTTCGGCCAGCCATCTGCGGATGCAGGCGGTGCTGACGGCCTGGGAGGGCGACACAGTCGTCTTCCATCGCGACTGGGACGAGGAGGTGGCGCGCAATTTTGTGTGACGGCCCGCAAGAAAACATTTGTCGCAAGACAGGGTTCGCGGTTTATTGATTACTGAGTCAACAAAAGAATCCCCAACACGGGGACCACATCAGGGAGACGGCTATGAACGACAAGCACAACCAGCTTGACTGGATGGTGGCGCAAGCCGCCAAGGGCCGGATGACCCGGCGCGAGTTCGTGGGACGCACGACGGCGCTTGGGGTGTCGGCGGGACTTGCCTCGGCGCTGTTCGGCAAGGCAGCCGCGGCGCAAGAGGCCAAGAAGGGCGGCGTGATCCGCCTTGGCATGGCAGGGGGCGAGTCGACCAACAGCCTCGACCCGGCAATCGCGCTGTCCGAGGTGACGTTCCAGATGAACATGACCTGGGGCGAGCTGCTGGTCGATGTTCATCCCGACGGCACCCTTGATCACCGCATCGCCGAGGAAATCTCGTCCACGCCCGATGCGACGGAATGGAAATTCAAGATCCGCTCGGGCGTCGAATATCATGGCGGCGGCACCGTGACGGCGGAAGACGTGGTGGCCACGCTGAAGCGGCACACCGACGAGAAGTCGCAGTCGGGCGCGCTGGGGATCGTGCAGGGCATCGCCGAGATGAAGGCCGAGGGTGACATGGTCACGCTGAAGCTGAATGCCGCCAACGCCGACCTGCCCTATCTGATGGCCGACTATCACCTGATCATCCAGCCGGGTGGCGGGGTCGACAATCCGGCAGCGGGGATCGGCGCGGGTCCCTATCAGGTCGTGGTCAACGAACCCGGCGTGCGCCACACCTTCAAGAAGCATGCGAACTATTTCGACTCGACCATCGGCCATGCCGACGAGGTGGAGATTCTGGTGATCAACGACAGCACCGCCCGGACGGCGGCGCTGCAGTCGGGCCAGGTCCACATGATCAACCGGGTCGATCCGAAGATCGCCGAGCTTTTGAAGGGCGTGGCGGGGGTGTCGATCAAGGCGGTCGCGGGCCGCGGGCACTATGTCTTCATCATGCATTGCGACAAGGCGCCCTTCGACAACAACGACATGCGGCTGGCGCTGAAATACGCGATCAACCGCGAGGAGATGGTGCAGAAGATCCTGGGCGGGCTTGGCTCGATCGGCAACGACTTCCCGATCAACGCGGCCTATCCGCTGTTCGACGACACCATCGAGCAGCGCGCCTTTGACCCGGCCAAGGCGGCCGAGCATTACAAGGCCTCGGGGCATGACGGCTCGCCGATCATGCTTGCCGCTGCTCCGGGTGCCTTCCCCGGTGCCGTGGATGCGGCGAACCTGTTCGCGGCCTCGGCCAATGCGGCGGGCATCCCGTTGCAGGTGAAGCTGGAGCCCGATGACGGCTACTGGTCGAACGTCTGGAACGTGGCCCCGTTCTGCGCAAGCTACTGGGGCGGGCGTCCGGTGCAGGACCAGATGTATTCCACCGCCTATGTCTCGACCGCGGAATGGAACGACACCAGGTTCAAGAACGCCAAGTTCGACGAGCTGCTGCTCGCCGCGCGGGGGGAACTGGATGCAGCCAAGCGCAAGGCGGAATACTCGGAAATGGCCCATATCCTGCGCGACGAGGGTGGCCTGATCCTGCCGATGTTCAACGACTTCGTGTCGGGCGTCAGCGACGGGATCGCCGGCTGGATCGAGGATCCGAACGGCGAGCTGATGAACGGCCGTGCCCAGGTCAAGTGCTGGCTGGCCTGAGGCCGGGGCCGTGCATCCGATCCTGAAACTTGTGGTCCAGCGCGTTGCGCTGGGCCTCCTGCTGCTGCTCGCCGTGTCCGCCGTCATCTTCCTGGGCGTCGAGGCGCTGCCGGGCGATACCGCGCAGGCGATCCTTGGCCAACAGGCGACGCCCGAGGCGCTGGCGAACCTGCGCGAGAAGATGGGGCTGAACCAGCCGCCGCTGACGCGCTACTTCCAGTGGCTTGGCGGGGTGCTGACCGGCGATCTGGGCCATGCGCTGACGAATGGCGCGGATATCGCGCAGAGCATCGGGCAAAGGCTGGGCAATACGTTGTTCCTGGCGGGTTGCGCCGCCGTGATCGCGGTGCCGCTGGCCATCCTTCTGGGCCTGATCGCCGCGCGCTATGCCGGGCGCTGGCCGGACAAGCTGATCTCGGGCATCACGCTGACCACGATCAGCCTGCCTGAATTCGTCGCCGCCTATTTCGTGATCTACCTCCTCACGCAGCTGATCCCGATCTTCCAGCCCGTCGCCATGGTCTTTCCCGGCATGAGCTTCTGGGCCAAGCTCAACGCCATCGCCCTGCCGGTGATCGTGCTGGTCCTTGTCGTCCTGGCGCATATGATGCGGATGACCCGCGCCGCGATCCTGAACGTGATGCAATCGGCCTATATCGAGACGGCCGAACTCAAGGGCCTTGGCCCGATGACGATCATCTGGCGCCACGCCTTCCCGAATGCCATCGCCCCGGTGGTCAGCGTGGTGATGCTGAACCTGGCCTATCTGGTTGTCGGCGTCGTCGTGGTCGAGGTGGTGTTCGGCTACAATGCGCTGGGGCAATATCTGGTGGACCATGTGACGAAGCGCGACCTGCCGGTGGTGCAGGCGGTGGGGCTGATCTTTGCCGCCGTCTACATCGTCCTCAACATGCTGGCCGACATCATCGGCATCCTGGCCAACCCGCGTCTGAGGCACCCGAAATGAGGATCCCGCTTTCCGCCCTCATCGGCCTTGTCCTGACCGGGATCTTCCTGTTCGTCGCGATCTTCGCCCATTGGATCGCGCCCTACCCGATCAGCGACAGCAGCGGCAGCCAATGGGAAGGCATGTCCGCCGTGCATTGGCTGGGCACCGACACCATCGGTCGCGATATCCTGTCGCGCCTGATCTATGGCGCGCAGATCACCATCTTCGTGGCGCTGGCCTCTTCGGTCCTTGCCTTTTCGCTGGGGGCCTTTCTGGGGTTCCTGGCCGCGGCGAAAGGCGGCTGGATCGACCAGCTTCTGTCGCGGCTTGTCGATCTGGTGATGGCCATCCCCTCGCTGATCGTGGCGCTGGTCATGCTTTCGGTGCTGCCGCTGAACCTGACCGTGCTGATCCTGGTGATGGGCGTGCTTGATTCCACCCGCGTCTTCCGCCTGTCGCGGGCCGTGGCCGTCGACATCGCGGTGATGGATTACGTCGAGGCGGCAAAGCTGCGGGGAGAGAAAGGTTCGTGGATCATCTTCCGCGAGATCCTGCCCAATGCCCTGTCGCCGCTGGTGGCCGAGTTCGGTCTGCGCTTCATCTTTGCGGTTCTCTTCATCTCGACCCTGTCCTTCCTTGGCCTTGGGGTGCAGCCGCCGCTGGCCGACTGGGGCGGGATGGTGAAGGAAAACAAGGACGGCCTCATCTACGGAAAATCTGCCGCCCTGCTGCCCGCCATCGCCATCGCGGCGCTGGCGATCAGCGTGAACCTGGTCGCGGACTGGATCCTGACCCGCACCTCCAGCCTGAAGGGAGGCCGCGGTGGCTGAACCCCTGCTTGCAATCAAGGGACTGGTGATCGAAGCCACGTCCTACCCGCCGGGGGAACCCGCGAAGAACGTGACGCTGGTGCATGGCGTGGACCTGACGCTTGAACGAGGCCGCGTTCTGGGCCTGATCGGCGAATCCGGTGCCGGAAAGTCCACCATCGGGCTGTCCGCCATGTCCTACGGGCGCGGCGGAGTGCGGCTGACCGGGGGGACGATCCACCTGAACGGGCGGGAAATCCGCCTGGCCTCGCATCGCGAACTGCGGGCACTGCGGGGCCGCGAAGTGACCTATGTCTCGCAATCCGCCGCCGCCAGTTTCAACCCGGCCAAGCAGATCATGGAGCAGGTGATCGAATCTTCGATCTCGCATGGGCTGATGACCAAGCCGGAAGCCGAGGCGCGGGCGCGGGGGCTGTTCAAGAAGCTGGGCCTGCCGAGCCCGGACGTGATCGGCAACCGCTATCCGCACCAGGTGTCCGGCGGGCAGTTGCAACGCTGCATGACGGCGATGGCGCTGTGTCCGAAGCCCGATCTGGTGATCTTCGACGAACCGACGACCGCGCTGGACGTGACCACCCAGATCGACGTGCTGGCCG
>JAGPEG010000240.1 GCA_018057165.1 Tabrizicola sp. | reverse complement strand
TCACCAGGGTCAGCATGCCTGCGGCGTTGCTGACGATCGCCGTGATGATCAGGGGGCCGACGAATTCCACTTCGAGCACCTGACAGACGCGGATGATGATCGGCGCCACCAGGATGACGACGGTGGCGTTCGGCAAGAAGGCATTGAGCGGCAACAACAGGGCGACGATGATCAGCAGCAGTCGTTTGCCGCTGCCGCCGGTGGCGTGGAGCGTGTACTCGCCGAGCCATTCGAAGACCCCCGTCTTGTCGAGGACGCGGGCCACCACCATGCCGCCGAACAGCAGGGCGAGCGGACCGCTGGCGGTGTGGACGATCGGCATCAGGTCGTTGCCGTCGAGCACCCCGAACGCGATCAGGACGCTGACCCCGATCAGGGCGGCGACCATCATGTCGATCAGGTCGAATGCGATCAGGAGGATCACGGCGGCAAAGACGCCGAGGGTGAGATAGATCTGGAAGTCGGTCATGCGGGTATCGCCTCAGTCGATCGGGGGAGCATAGTGAAGTCCGCCCTGGTTCCAGAGCCGGTTGAGACCGCGCTTGATCTTGAGCGGGCTGTCGCGCCCGATGTTGCGCTCGTACATCTCGCCGTAGTTGCCGACGGCCCGCAGAGCACGTGTCGCCCAGCCGGGCTCGATCCCCATCGCGCGGCCGATGACGTTCCCCTCGTCGGCGGTCCGCCGCACCAGGAGATTCGTGTTCTCCGCAACGACCGCATCGAGGTTGTCGCGCGTGACTCCGTGTTCCTCGGCAAGGATCAGGACGTTCAGAACCCAGCGGATCACCGTGGACCACGCCGGATCGCCTCCCCAGACGGCGGGGCTGAACGGTTCCCTGGAGATGCGTTCGGGCAGGATCAGGAAGGCATCTCGATCACTCGCCCGCAGGCGCATGGCGGCCAGCAGGCTGGCGTCCGACGTGTAGGCGCGACAGCGACCGGCGAACAGGGCTGCCGCCGCCTCGGGGGCCGAGTCGATGATCAGCGGCTTGACCGACCAGCCTTTCGCCGCGAAATAAGTCTTCAGGTTGCGCTGGTGCGTCGTTCCCCGTTCGACGCAGATGCTTGCGCCATCGAGGTCGACGAGGGTCGCGATCCCGGCCGGGACCAGAAAACCCTGGCCGTCGTAGAAGAGGATCCCCGGAAACTGGACCCGTAACACCGCCTCGCGGGTCAGGGTCCAGGTGGTGTTGTTCAGCAGCAGGTCGATCCGGCGCGTCTGCAGCGCGGGGAAACGGGCCGAGGCGAGGAGCGGCACGAGTTCGACCTTGTCTGGATCCCCCAGGACCGCCGCCGCCACCGCGCGGCAGAAGTCCACGTCGAACCCGCGCCAGCGCCCGTCGGCGTCATGCTCCGAAAATCCCGGGACGCCTTCGCTGATCCCGCAACGCAGTTGCCCGCGGGCCTTGACGCCATTCAACACCTCGGCGGCCTCGACCTGCGGCGAAAGCGCGAGCGTCAGGGCCAGCAGGGCGGTACAACAGACAGTCCAGTCGATCTTCATCCGGAGCCTCCAATTTGACGAGCGAACATTAGCACCAAGCCGCAACGGAGGGAACCGGCGCAGAACCCAGGGCGATCGCATGAATGACGCCGTCGTAGACGCTTGAAAATAGTCGTTTACGATCAGGGGGTTACAAAGGGTCTGTTCACAGGGGATTGATTTGTGTAGTTTTCTGTCTTTTTGGAGCGATTCATGGAGACGGAAGGCAAGCTGAGAATAGCGGACGTATTTGTTGGGATGCGCGACCCGAGGCAGGCGAAGAAGGTTGAGCACGACTTGGTTGAGTTGCTGGTTGTTGCGGTGTGCGGGGTTCTGGCGGGGGCGGATGACTTTGTCGAAATTGAGGAGTGGGGGAAAGAGAAGCTGGTGTGGTTTCGGCAGTATCTGAAGCTGGAAAAGGGCATCCCGTCGCACGACACGTTCGGCCGTGTGTTCGCGGCAATCGACGCCGGGGCCTTTGGTGCGGCGTTTCGGCGGTGGGTTGGCAGCGTGGCGCCGGTGCTGGCGCAAGATGAGGTGGTGGGAATCGACGGCAAGACCAGTCGGCGCTCCGGAAAGGTGGGCGGCACACCGCTGCACCTGGTGAGCGCCTTTGCTGCCGGCGCGGGTCTGGTACTGGGCCAACAAGCGACCGCGGAGAAGTCGAACGAGAAGACGGCCATTCCCGAACTGCTGGCCACCCTGGCGCTGGAAGGCTGCATCGTGACCATCGACGCCATGGGGACACAGCCCAGCATCGCCCAGGCGATCCGGGATCGGGGCGCGAACTATATCCTCTCGGTCAAGGACAATCAGCCGACGCTGGCCGAATCGATGCAAGATTTCCTGGAGGCGTTTCAGGCCGCTCCGGACAAGACACCGCATACGGTCGACGAAGTGGTGGAGAAGGACCACGGCCGCCTTGAGGTCCGACGCTGTGTTGCCTTCGATCAGATCGACTGCCTGCATGCCCCGGAACGCTGGCCGGGCCTGGCTTCGTTCGCCATCATTGCTTCCGAACGCACGATCCGGGGCAAGACCACACTGGAACATCGCTTCTACATCAGCAGCCTGCCGGCCGATGCAGCACGCCTGAACCGGTCGATTCGTCAGCACTGGCGGGTCGAAAACAGCTTGCACTGGTGCATGGATGTCATCTTTGGCGACGACCAGATGCGCGCCCGAACCCAGCACGCCGCCCACAACTTCGCCATCATGCGCCATTTCGCCCTCAACCTCATCCGCCTCGATCCCGTCACGCGCAAGGGCGGACTCAAAGTCCGACGACTCATCGCCGCAACATCCGACTCCTACCGCGCTCAACTCCTCGGTCTTGTATAAGATTCATGCGATTGCCCTGCCGGGATTCCCCCCTCGCCGAACAATCAGGCGGCGGCAGCGTATAATGCCCGCTTTGCTTTTTCCGCCGTGAATCAATGGCCCATGACGTCAAATCACAGCTGACCGCCCTGCTGCAGCAGGCGCTGGCCAGCGTAGCGCCGACCGCGGCGGATACGCCTATCCACCTCGAGCGCCCGCGCGACCCGACGCATGG
>JAGPEG010000239.1 GCA_018057165.1 Tabrizicola sp. | reverse complement strand
GGCACATCGCACAGTTCTGACCGACCGGCAGCGCGCAGCATTGTTCGATCTGCCGACCGTTGAGGCGGAGATGCTGCATCATTACACGCTGTCGGACGATGACCTGGAAATCATCCGCGCCCGACGCAGTCGAGAAGTGCCGGGCGACCCGAACCATACTGCCTGGCGTCACGATCATCGAGCGCCTATGCGCGGACGCGCTTGTGGCGGCGGAGCGGCGGATCGAGTCCCGGATCGCGGAGCGGCTGGACGATGCCATGAGTACCCGCCTCGATGCCTTGCTGACCGAAGACGCTGGCGGATCGGTCACACGGTTTGTCTGGCTGCGTCAATTCGAGGCCGGGCAGAACTCGGCCGACATGAACCGTCTCCTGGATCGGCTGGAATTCCTGCAACGCCTTGGGTTGACCGAGACGGTTCTGGCTGGGGTGCCGCCGCACCGGATTGCCCGACTTCGCAGGCAGGGAGAGCGATACTTCGCGGGCGATTTGCGAGACATTTCCGGTGATCGCCGTCTCGCCATCCTTGCCGTCTGCGTACTGGAATGGCGCAGCGCCCTTGCCGACGCCATTGTGGAGACCCATGACCGGATCGTCGGCAAGACCTGGCGCGAGGCGAAGTCCCGGTGTGACGCTCGTGCGGAAGATGCCAAGGCAGCGCTAAAGGACACCTTACAGTCCTTCGCCACCCTCGGTTCGGCGCTGCTGGAAGCCCATGAAGATCGCGCATCGCTCGAGGAGGCTGTCGACAATGCCGGTGGCTGGTTATCCCTCAAGGGGCTGGTCGCGACAGCGGCCCAGTTGACAGACACCCTGGCCGCCGACCCTCTGGCGCATGTCGGACATGGATATCATCGCTTCCGCCGCTACGCACCGCGCATGCTGCGGACGCTCGACATTCGCGCGGCGCCCGTGGCGGAACCGCTTCTGGCGGCGAGCACAATCATCGCGGGCACGGAGACGACGGAGATCCTGCCGCTGGCGTTTCTGCGCCGGGGGTCGAAGTGGTTGCGGCACCTGAACGCGGATGGCTGCGATGCAGGCCGTCTGTGGGAAGTCGCGGTTCTGTTCCATCTGCGGGAATCCTTCCGTTCGGGGGATGTCTGGCTCGCCCATTCCCGGCGGTTTGGCGATCTGAAGGAGGCGCTTGTTCCGGCAGAGGTTGCCCGCGCCACGCCGAAGCTGGCTATGCCGTTTGAGCCCGATATCTGGCTCGCCGACCGCAAGGCACGAATGTCCGACGCCCTGCGTCGCTTGGCGCGGGCCGCAAAGGCCGGGGCCATTCCGGGCGGGTCGATCGAAGATGGTGTGCTGAAGATCGACCGCCTGACCGCCGCTGTTCCCGAAGAAGCCGAAGCCATCGTCCTCGACCTCTACAAGCGCTTGCCGGAAATCAGGGTCACGGACCTCTTGCTGGAAGTGGATGACGAGGTCGGGTTCATCGAAGCCTTCACGCATCTGCATACGGGTGTGCCTTGCAAGGATCGGATCGGTCTCTTGAACGTGATCCTCGCCGAGGGGCTGAACCTCGGCCTCAGCAAAATGGCGGGCGCCACCAACACCCACGATTACTTCCAGCTCTCTCGCCTGTCGCGATGGCATGTCGAAGGCGAGGCCATGTCACGCGCACTAGCAAAGGTGATCCAGGCGCAGTCCGCGCTGCCGATGGCACGGTTTTGGGGTGCCGGACAAACGGCATCGAGTGATGGGCAATTCTTCCCGACAACACGACAAGGCGAGGCGATGAACCTCATCAACGCCAAATACGGCCAAGAGCCCGGGCTTAAGGCCTACACCCACGTGTCCGACCAGTTCGGCCCCTTCGCAAACCAGACCATCCCGGCCACCGTGAACGAAGCGCCCTACATTCTGGATGGCTTGCTGATGACGGGCGCGGGCCAGAATATCCGCGAGCATTATGCCGACACGGGCGGCTTCACCGACCATGTCTTCGCGGTCACCGCCCTCTTGGGCTTCCAGTTCATCCCCCGCATCAGGGACCTGCCATCGAAGCGCCTCTATCTCTTCGACCCGGCGGCCTGCCCCAAAGAGCTGAAGGGGCTGATCGGCGGCAAGATCAAGGAACGCCTCATCACGGCAAACTGGCCCGACATCCTGCGCAGCGCCGCCACCATGGTCGCGGGCGTCATGCCGCCAAGCCAATTGTTGCGTAAATTCGCATCCTATCCCCGACAGCACGAGCTGGCCTTGGCCATGCGCGAAATCGGACGTGTCGAGCGCACGCTCTTCATCATCGACTGGCTGCTCGATGCCGACATGCAGCGCCGCGCGCAGATCGGGCTGAACAAAGGCGAGGCTCATCACGCTCTGAAAAACGCCCTACGCATCGGCCGCCAAGGGGAAATCCGCGACCGGTCCGCCGAAGGGCAGCACTTCCGCATGGCAGGCCTCAATCTGCTCGCCGCCATCATCATCTACTGGAACACCAAACATCTCGGGCAGGCCGTCACAAGCCGCCGCCGCGCCGGTCTCGACTGTTCACCCGGCCTTCTGGCTCACATTTCGCCCCTCGGATGGGCGCACATCTTACTCACAGGGGAGTACAGGTGGCCGAAAAGAGCTTAGCGTAGGATTTAGCACCGTCCGGCAGCAGACCCCAGCTGGGGCTGTCGGGCGGCCCGAGCCGGGCTGGCAACCCGAGCCGGGAGGGTGACGCGGGCCGGGTAGGACAGACGGGTTTGGATCATCTGGCCGCGGCCGAAAGCCGATCAGAGGCGGCGCTGGACCATCTGGCCGACACCTGCGAGGGGCTGGAGCCGATGGCGGGGCTGTCGCCGGTCACCCTGGGCTGCCTGGGGTTCCATCTGTGGCGGATGGCGGACCCCGCGCCACCGGACGGGTTGCCGGCCGACCCGCGCGTCCGCGAGGTCGAAGCGGCGGTGCTGGGCGGCGGGCTTCGGGGCAGGGCAGGGCCTGCTGTTCCTGCCGCTGAGCCTGACCGGGTTTTCCGCGCTGACCGCCTCCGGCCCGGCCGAGCGGCGGCTGTCGGCCTGGATCGCCGGGGCGCATCAGGCCACGTTATCGGCCCTGCTC
>JAGPEG010000108.1:8173-10705 GCA_018057165.1 Tabrizicola sp. | reverse complement strand
GCCGCCGCGCATAGGCGCGCTGGCCGGCCTGCGGACAGTACCCCGACCCCGATCCGCCCTCCAATCTGGGTGACACCCGCCCCCGAATCAGCTCCCGACAGACCGTACTCGCCGACCGGCCCAGAAGCCGGGCAATCTCCCGCTGGCTCGCGCCCCGACGATGCTCCGCAAAGATCACCGCCCGCTCCGCGCCGTCCAGATGCCGACCCCGCCTCTCCATCGCAACCCCCTCTCCACACTCAGGTGTTGCGGTTCATTCTAGAGGCTGAGAAATCTTAACACCTGGCGCCAGGCGGGTTTTGCCGCGATCCTTTCCCAGGAGAGGAGGCGTTGGTGTCTGCGGGGTTTCGGGGCGGTGTGAAACCGCCTAGGGTCGCGCAAGCTTTGGAGACCGCATGACCGCGCACCAGTTCCGCACCCGTGTCTATTACGAGGACACCGATCTGGCGGGGATCGTCTATTATGCCAATTACCTGAAGTTCATCGAGCGGGCGCGGACGGAATGGGTGGCCTCGCTGGGGGTGGACCAGATGGCCCTGAAGGCGGCGCAGGGGATCGTCTTTGCCGTGCGTCGGGTGGAGGCCGATTTCCTGCGGCCCGCGAAGTTTGGCGATGATCTGGTGGTGGAGACCAGGTTGCAGATGCTGGGCGGGGCGCGGATCGGGCTGGAGCAGATCGTGTTGCGCGGGGGCGAGCGGCTGTTCGTGGCGGTGGTGACGCTGGCCTGCCTGACCGAGGACGGCCATGCGGCGCGGCTGCCGGTGGAGGTGCGGGGGAAGCTGGCGGGGCCGCTGCATTGAAGGTGGATTGTTCCCGCCTATCAACCACATTCCCCTTCGGCAGGCGGCGAATGCCTCCGGCGGGGATATTTGGGCCAGTTTGAAAGTCGGGTGTGACTGGTGGCGGGGATCGGTGTTGCCGGGCGCGCGATCAGGTTCGGGGTGGGCCGTCCGGGCGATGACAAATCCCGTCACTTTCCAGCGAAACCCCGCCTGCCACAGAGTTGTGTTGGCATTCCCCCTGCACTCTTGCTAGAATCCGCGCTAACGGAGCCGATAACGGCCCGATCAACAAGAGCAGGCGTATGGAACCCAACACCCTTGCGATGGCGCAGGAGATCGATTTCTCCATGTTCGCGCTTTTTGCCCGCGCGACCCTTACCGTCAAGATCGTCATGCTGATGCTGATGATCATGTCCTTCTGGTCCTGGGCGATCATCATCCAGAAGCACATCCTGTTGCGGAAGGCCAAGGGCGAGGCGTCGATCTTCGACCGGGCCTTCTGGTCGGGCGAGCCCCTGGACGAGCTTTACGAGAAGATCGGGCCGGACCCGCAGGGGCAGTCGGAGAAGATCTTCGCCGCCGGGATGCTGGAATGGCGGCGGAGCCACAAGCAGGATGGCGGTCTGATCGCCGGGGCGCAAAGCCGGATCGACCGGGCGATGAACGTGGCGATTGCCCGCGAGAGCGAGTTCCTGAACCGGGGCCTGAGCTTTCTGGCGACGACGGGGTCGACGGCGACCTTCATCGGGCTGTTCGGCACGGTCTGGGGGATCAAGCATTCCTTCGAGCAGATCGCGATTTCCCAGAACACCAGCCTTGCGGTCGTGGCCCCCGGCATCGCCGAGGCGCTCTTGGCCACCGGCGTGGGCCTGGTCGCGGCGATTCCGGCGGCGGTGTTCTACAACAAGCTGTCGGCGGACATCGACCGGGTGCTGGGCGGCTATGACAGCTTTGCCGATGAATTCGCGACGATCCTGTCGCGCCAGCTGGATTCCTGAGCCATGGGCATGGGGGTCTCGGGGTCGGCGGGCGGCGGCAGGCGGCGTCGGCGCGGCGGGCGGTCGTCGGCGATGAGCGAGATCAACATCACGCCGATGGTCGACGTGATGCTGGTCCTGCTCATCATCTTCATGGTGGCGGCGCCGATGTTGACGGTGGGCGTGCCGGTGGAGCTGCCGAAGACGGCGGCGGCGGCGCTGCCGACGGAACAGGAAGAACCGCTGACGGTGACGATCACCGCGGACGGGCGGCTGACGATCCAGACCACGGAAGTCGCGGACGGGGAGATGATCCCGAAGCTGACGGCGATCGCGGCGGAGCGGACATCGAAGAAAATCTTCCTGCGGGCCGACGGGGCCATCCCCTATGAGCGGGTGGCGCAGGTCATGGGCGCGCTGAATGCGGGCGGGTTCAACGAGATTGGCCTTGTCACCGATGGCGAGGGGCCAAGCTTCGGGGCGGGTGATGCGTCCAATACGGAAAGCAACGGCGGCTGAGGCGGATGGAGACGCGCTTCCAGACGGGAACGGTGATCTCGGCGGTCGGGCATCTGGGGGTGGTCCTCTGGGTGCTGGTCGGCGACTGGCTGTTCGCGGCTGCGGTGCCGCCGGAGCCGATCGTGATGTCGGTGTCGACCCTGACCAGCGCGGAGTTCGATGCGTTGCAGGCGGCCTCGACGCCGACGCCTTCGGAAGAGCCTGCGCCGGTGAAGCCGGAGCCGCGACCGGAGCCGGCGGTGGAGCCGGAGCCG
>JAGPEG010000108.1:0-8073 GCA_018057165.1 Tabrizicola sp. | reverse complement strand
TCCCCGAACCGGAGCCGACGCCCGAGCCGCCGCCTTCGGATGCGGTGCAGGCGGAGGAGGAGCAGGCGATCCAGTCGGACTCGACCGAGATCCAGCCCGCGCCGGAAGCCGAAGCGATCATCGCGCCCGATCCGGTGCAGCCGGAGACCGACAGCCAGACCTCGGACACGCCGGAACCGGCGGTGAGCGAGGACCCGGCGGCGACCGAGGTGGTGGAGCAGGCGCCGACCGAGGCGACGGTGCCGGAAGACACCGGCGACGTGACGCAGACCGAGGCGAACCTGGACCAGACGGCGGAGACGGGGATGACCACCTCGGTCCGGCCCCGCGCCAAACCGTCGCGCCCGGAGCCGCAGCCGGACCCTGAGCCGGACCCGGAGCCCGCCGTTTCGTCGCAGCTGACCGTTCAGCCGGTGGACGATGCTTCGACCCAGGATGCCATTGACGCGCTTCTGGGTGAGGCAGCGGACGAGCCGGTGGAGGAACCGGCTGCCACCGAGACCGCCACGACGGGCGGGCAGGACCGGCCGCAGGGGCCGCCGCTGACGGGGGGCGAGATGGGCAACATCTCCTCCGCGATTGCGCGGAAATGGAACCTGGGGGCCTCGTCCACCGATGCGATGAGTTCGCTGGTGGTGATCCGGGTCAGTTTTTCGGCGGATGGCAAGCCGGTGGATTTCCAGCTGATCGAGTCGAGCGGGCCGAACCAGACCGGGATCGACAAGCTGTATGAGACCGCCCGGCGGGCGGTGAACCGGGCCCATGCGGACGGCGGACTTCCGCTGCCTGCGGACAAGTACGACACCTGGCGCGTGCTTGACCTGGTCTTCGATGCCAATGGGATGAGGGCGAGATGACCGGGAACCAAACGCGAGATTTCCCCTTTTCTCCTGCCGGTGCGGCGGGCAAGGACAAACAAAAGAACGGAGCATGAGGCCGATGATCAGACCCATGAGAGCAACTTTCCGGACGCTTCTGGCGCTGGCCCTTGGGGTCGGGATGCAGGTGGCGACCCCGGTCCTGGCGCAGGACCCGCCGCGGATCGTGATCGGTTCGGCGGTGATCGAGCCGATGCCGATTGCGGTGCCGACCTTCATCGACGAGGGCGGCGCGGGGGACTATGCCAGCCAGATCAGCAAGGTGGTGATCGCGGACCTGGAGGGCACGGGCTTTTTCCGCAACATCGGCGAAGAGGCGCATATCAGCCGGATCACCAGCTTCGACGGCGGCGTGGCCTTCGAGGACTGGAAGGCGATCAACGCTCAGGTGCTGGTCACGGGGGCTGTGTCGGTCGCGGGCGACCGGATCACGGTGAAGTTCCGCGCCTATGACGTGTTCAACGGGCAGGTGCTGGAAGGGGCGGCCTTGCAGTTCGCGGGCACGACCCAGGGCTGGCGGCGGATGTCGCACAAGGTGGCGGATGTGATCTATTCCAAGATCACCGGCGAGGGCGGCTATTTCGACAGCCGGGTGGTCTTTGTCAGCGAGAGCGGGCCGAAGAACGCACGGCTGAAGCGGCTGGCGGTGATGGATTATGACGGGGCGAATGTCGCCTATCTGACCGACAGCAATTCGATCGTGCTGGCGCCGCGCTTTTCGCCGACGGGGGACCGGCTCTTGTACACCAGCTACGAGACGGGTTTCCCCCGGATCACGCTGATGAATGTGGGCAGCATGGAGCGTCGGACGCTGGAGGAACAGCCGGGGACGATGACCTTCGCCCCGCGGTTCAGCCCGGATGGCGGGACGGCGGTCTTCAGCCTGGAGCGGGGCGGGAATACGGATATCTATTCGGTGAACCTGTCCAATGGCGCGCTGGCGCAGCTGACCAATGCGCCGTCGATCGAGACCGCGCCGTCGTTCAGCCCAGACGGCAGCCAGATCGTGTTCGAGAGCGACCGGACCGGCGCGCCGCAGATCTATGTGATGCCAGCGGGCGGCGGCGAGGGGACGCGGATTTCTGGCGGGAAGGGGCGCTATGGCACCCCGGTCTGGAGCCCGCGCGGCGACTACATCGCCTTCACCAAGCAGAACGAGGGCCGGTTCCACATCGGCGTGATGCGGACGGACGGGTCGGAAGAGCGGCTGCTGACGGCAAGCTTCCTGGACGAGGGCCCGACCTGGGCGCCGAACGGCCGAGTGCTGATGTTCACCCGCGAGACCTCGGGCGGCGGCGGGCAGTCGAGCCTGTGGTCGGTGGATATCACCGGGCGGAACCTGAAGCAGATCCCGACCGACGGCCCGGCCAGTGACCCGGCCTGGTCTCCGCTTTTGCCCTGATTTGTGACGCGCCGCCGATTCCCTCGGCGGTGCAAAGCTGTTAACGTGACCGCAATCGAGCCAACAAGAAGGATGTCCCCGATGACCCTTGCTGCGAAATCGCTGCTTCTGATCGCTGTGCTGGGCCTTGCCGCCTGCAACAACCCTGACCGTTATGGCGCCGGTGGCGCGGGCGGGGCCGGGGGGGCCGGGGGCGCGGGCGGAATCGACACCACGGGGCTTGGTGATCCGAACAACCCGACCTCCATCGCCTATTTCAACCAGACGGTCGGCGACCGGGTGCTGTTTGCGAATGACCAGTCGACGCTGTCGCCGGAAGGCCGTGGCATCCTGACCGCGCAGGCGAACTGGCTGAACCAGAATGCGGGCTATGCCGCGATCATCGAAGGCCATGCCGACGAGAAGGGCACGCGGGAATACAACCTTGCCCTCGGCGCACGCCGGGCGGCGGCAGTGCAGAATTTCCTGATCAGCCAGGGCGTTGCTGCGAACCGGCTGCGGACGATTTCCTACGGCAAGGAACGCCCGCTGGAAGTCTGCTCGGAAGAGGCCTGCTATGCCAAGAACCGTCGCGCGGTGACGGTGCTGTCGGCTGGCGCCGGGGTCTGAGCTGATGCGTCGGCTTGGCCTTTCGCTTGCCCTCTGTCTGCTGCCGGTCCTGGGTCATGCCCAGAGCAAGGGCGAGACGCTGGCCGACATCCGCAACGAGCTGGGCCAGCTTGCGGCCCAGTTCAACGCGCTGAAGGCCGAGCTGGTTTCGACCGGGGCCGCGACCAACGGGGCCGCCGGGGGCGATGCGCTGACCCGGATGGACACGATCGAGGCCGAGCTGGCGCGGCTGACCGCCCGGACGGAAGAGGTCGAACTGAAGCTGAACCGGGTGGTGTCGGATGGCACCAACCGGATCGGCGACATCGAATATCGGTTGTGCGAAGCGACCGATGGCTGCGACCCGGCCAATCTGGGCGCGACGCCCACCTTGGGCGGCGATAGCGGCGGGGCGGTTGCCCCGGTGGCGACAGGCACGGCGGCTGCACCAGCGACCGATGCCACGGGCGGCGCCGAAATGGCGGTGAGTGAAAAGGAAGACTTTGACCGGGCCAAGGAGGTGCTCGGTCAGGGTGACTTTCCCGGAGCTGCGGCGCTCTTTGCGACCTATGCCCAATCCTATCCTGGCGGGCCGCTAGTCCCCGAGGCGCATTACCTGCGCGGCGAGGCGCTGTCGAAACAGGGCGACACGGCAAATGCGGCGCGGTCCTATCTGGACGCCTTCTCGGCCAAGCCGGACGGCCCGATTGCACCCGATGCACTGGTCAAGCTCGGCGAAGGGCTGGGCGCGCTGGGTCAGGTCCAGGAGGCTTGCGTGACGCTGGCGGAAGTGGGCGCCCGGTTCCCCGGCAGCATGGCCGCGACGCAGGCGACAGTGGCGATGCAGGGATTCGGGTGCCAGTAGGCGAGGGGCGGCTGGTCGGGCTGATCCGCGACGGGCTGCCAGCGGTCAAGATGATCGGGGTGGCGCTTTCGGGCGGTGGGGATTCCACCGCCCTTTTGCATCTGTGCCTGGCGGCGGGGTTCAGGGTCGAGGCGGTGACGGTGGATCATCGGCTGCGAGCGGACAGTGCGGCAGAGGCGGCAGCGGTCGGGGAGTGGTGCCGGGTGCTGGGGGTGCGGCACGAGATCCGGGTCTGGGAGCATGGCGCGGTCGAGGGCAACCTGATGGATCAGGCGCGGCGGGCGCGGATGGCCCTGATCGCCGGTTGGGCCGAGGCGCGGGGGATCGGGGTGGTCGCGCTGGGCCATACGCGGGACGATGTGGCCGAAACGGTGCTGATGGGGTTGTCTCGGGCGGCGGGGATCGCGGGGCTTTCCGGGATGCGTCGGGAGTTTGATGCAGGGAGAGTTCGGGTCCATCGTCCATTGCTTGACGCGGGGCGCGAGGAGTTGCGGGCGTGGCTGCGGGGACAGGGTATTCGCTGGGTCGATGACCCGACCAACGAGAACGACCGTTTCACCCGTGTGAAGGCGCGCAAGGCACTGGCGGCGCTGGCGCCGTTGGGGATCACGGCAGAACGGCTGGCCGAGGTGGCGGGGCATCTGGCGCAGGCGCAGGCGGCGCTGGAGGTGCAGATGGCCGCAGCCGGTCGCTGGATCGAGGAGCGGGCCGGGGCCTTGCGGATCGGGCCGGGGCTTTGGGCGGAACCGGCGGAGGTGCAGCGGCAACTGGTGGGACAGGCGCTGCTCTGGCTGACGGGGAATGCCTATGCGCCGCGTGCTTTGGCGGTGGAACGGCTGATCGCCGCGATGGCGGCGGGACGGGATGCGACGCTGGCGGGATGCCGGGCGCGCAAGGGCTGGCTGATGCGCGAGCCTCGGGCCTTGGGCGGGCCGGGGACGGTGGGGCAGCTCTGGGACGGGCGCTGGCTGGTCGAGGGGCCGACGGCGCAGGTGCAGGCGCTGGGGGCCGAGGGGCTGCGCCAGGTCAGGGACTGGCGCAAGCTGGGCCTGCCGCGCGAGGTGCTGATCGTCACACCGGGGGTCTGGGACGGCGAACGGCTGCTGGCGGCGCCTTCAGCGGGGCTTTCCGCCGGTTGGCAGGCGCGACTTCAGCACCCTTTCACCTTTTCCCGTTAGTGCATTGAACCCGGCCCCCAAAGGTTTATCTTAGGCCAAAGTCGCTTCGGCCCTGATTTCGGGGCCATGGGCGCATTAAGGAGATCCCTGCATTGGGTAATGCACGCAATATCGCCTTCTGGGTCGTGCTTCTGGTTCTTGTGATGGCGCTGTTCCAGCTGTTCTCGGGCAACCAGACGACGATGTCGTCACGCACGCTGACTTATTCCGACTTCGTGGAACGGGTGGACGCGGGCCAGGTCTCGAAAGTGGTGCTGGACGGCGAAAGACTTGTGGTCGTTGGCAAGGACGGCAACAGCTATGTCACCGTCAAGCCGCCGGGAGATGTGGTCACTGACAACCTGTCGCGCGATCTGATCGCCAAGGGGGTCGAGGTCGAGGCCGAGCCGCAGGCGCAGTCCGGGTTCGTCTCGGTGCTGTTGTCGTTCCTGCCGTTCATCCTGCTGATCGGCGTCTGGATCTACTTCATGAACCGGATGCAGGGCGGCGGGCGTGGCGGCGCGATGGGGTTCGGGAAGTCTCGGGCCAAGCTCTTGACCGAAAAGCAGGGCCGCGTGACCTTTGACGACGTGGCGGGGATCGACGAGGCCAAGGAAGAGCTTGAGGAAATCGTCGAGTTCCTGAGAAATCCGCAGAAATTCAGCCGCTTGGGCGGCAAAATTCCGAAAGGCGCTTTGCTGGTCGGCCCTCCGGGGACGGGCAAGACGCTGCTGGCCCGCGCGATTGCGGGTGAGGCGGGGGTGCCGTTCTTCACCATCTCCGGCTCGGATTTCGTGGAGATGTTCGTGGGCGTGGGTGCCTCCCGCGTGCGCGACATGTTCGAACAGGCGAAGAAGAACGCGCCCTGCATCGTCTTCATCGACGAGATCGACGCGGTGGGTCGCGCGCGTGGTGTGGGCATCGGCGGCGGCAATGACGAACGCGAGCAGACGCTGAACCAGCTGCTTGTCGAGATGGACGGGTTCGAGGCGAACGAGGGTGTGATCATCATCGCGGCCACCAACCGCAAGGACGTGCTGGACCCGGCCCTGCTGCGGCCTGGTCGGTTCGACCGGCAGATCCATGTGCCGAACCCGGATATCAAGGGGCGCGAGAAGATCCTGTCGGTCCATGCCCGCAAGGTGCCGCTGGGGCCGGATGTCGACCTGCGCACGATTGCGCGCGGTTCGCCGGGGTTCTCGGGCGCTGACCTGATGAACCTGGTGAACGAGGCTGCGCTGATGGCGGCGCGGGCCGGGCGGCGCTTTGTCACCATGATCGATTTCGAATCGGCCAAGGACAAGGTGATGATGGGCGCCGAGCGGCGCAGCATGGTGCTGACCCAGGACCAGAAGGAAATGACCGCCTATCATGAAAGCGGTCATGCCATCGTCGGCATGAGCCTGCCGAAATGCGACCCGGTCTACAAGGCGACGATCATCCCGCGCGGCGGTGCCCTGGGCATGGTGATGAGCCTGCCGGAAATGGACCGGCTGAACTGGCACAAGGACCAGTGCGAGCAGCGCATCGCGATGACGATGGCGGGCAAGGCGGCGGAAGTCCTGAAATGGGGCGAGAATTCCGTCTCGAACGGGCCGTCGGGCGATATCCAGCAGGCCAGCGCGCTGGCGCGGGCAATGGTGCTGCGCTGGGGCATGTCGGACGTGGTCGGCAACATCGACTATGCCGAGGCGGCGGACGGCTATTCCGGCAGCACGGCGGGCTTCTCGGTGTCTGCGGAAACCAAGCGCCTGATCGAACAGGAAGTGAAACGCCTGATCGACGAGGGCTATGAGACGGCACGCCGCATCCTGACCGAGAAGAACGAGGAATGGGAGCGGCTGGCGAAGGGTCTGCTGGAATACGAGACCCTGACCGGCGACGAGATCCGCAAGGTGATTGCGGGCGAACCGCTGGGCGGCGACGACAGCGCGGATACGCCGCCTTCGGGTGGGGGCACGGCGTCGATCGCGGCGATCCCGAAGACGAAGACGCGGGCGAAGAAGCCCGGCCCGGATGCGGAACCGGCCCCGCTTTGATCTGCAAAGGCCCCGCATCGCCGGGGCCTTTTGCTTTTCCCGGCCCGCCGCTAACCTGCCGCCGCAGAGCGTTGGAGACGGCAGATGATCACGGCATTCGCGACAAGGACTGCCCGGCTGGAGCGGCTTGAGCTTGCAACCCGGCATCTGGGCGAGGCGGTGTGGATCGACCTTGATTGCCCGACCGAGGCCGAGGAGGATGCGGTCGAAGCGGCCCTTGGCATCGACATCCCGACCCGCGAGGACATGCAGGAGATCGAGGTTTCGTCCCGCATTTACCGCGAGGCGGATTCGCTGTTCCTGACCGCGCAGGTGGTGGCAAGCCATGAGCTGCGCGAGACCGAGATCGGCCCGGTGACGTTCGTCGTGCTGCCAAAGCGGCTGGTGACGGTGCATTACCATCATCCGGGGTCGATGAAGTTCTTCGCCGACTGGGCCGCGCGGCATGACACGCCGCTGGCCTCGGGGCTGTCGGTGCTGCTGGCGCTGATGGAGGCGGTGGTGGACCGGCTGGCCGATATTCTGGAGGGCGAGGCGCGGCGGCATGATGCCTTGTCGAAGGCGATTTTCGCGGCGCATCGTCCGCAGGGCCGGGCCGAGACGCTGCCGGTGGTGTTGCAGCGGATCGGGCGGGCCGAAGACCTGAACGGCAAGGTGAACGAGAGCCTGGGCACGCTGTTGCGGCTGGTGGGCTATCTGGTGGCGGCATCCGACCCCTTGGACAACCCGGTTCTGGGGCCATCGGAAAAGGCCTCGGCGCATGTGCTGCTGGAGGATATCCGGTCCCTGCGCGAAGTGGCGACGGTGCAGGCCGACAAGGTGCGCTTCCTTCTGGATGCGACGCTGGGGGTGATCAACATCCGGCAGTCGGACGTGATCAAGATATTCTCGGTCGTGGCCTTCGTCTTCCTGCCGCCGACGCTGATCGCCAGCATCTATGGCATGAACTTCAAGTATATGCCGGAACTGGAGTGGCCCTGGGGCTATCCGATGGCAGTGGGGTTGATGGTGGTTTCGGCGCTGGTGCCCTATTTCCTGTTCAAATGGAAGAAATGGCTGTGACCGGGCCAGAGAAGAAGGCTTGGGGCCCGGCCCGCGACGCCGCGTTCCACGACCTGCGGCTGCACCCGGCGCTGTCCAAGGC
>JAGPEG010000107.1 GCA_018057165.1 Tabrizicola sp. | reverse complement strand
GACAAAGCCACCCGCGACAAGGCCTATGCCGGGATGATGGCGGATGACATGGACATGGGCGACATGCCGTTCGACGGCAAGCGGATGGTCTATGGCGGGTTCATTCCCATCCTGTCGCTGGGCAAGACCGGCTAGACTGCGGACGCAGCCTGTCGGCGAAAGCCTTCCCCTTCGCGCGCGCTTTGGCTAAAGGCTGGGCGGACGCGAGAGGAAAACCACCATGCCGATGGAAAAGACCTTCAACGCTGCCGAGGCCGAGGCCCGGATCTTGAAGCTGTGGCTTGACGCCAGGGCGTTCCGCGCAGGCGCGAATGCCAAGCCGGGACATCCGGCGTTTTCGGTGATGATCCCGCCGCCGAACGTGACCGGCTCGTTGCACATGGGCCATGCGTTCAACAACACGTTGCAGGACATCCTGACCCGCTGGCACCGGATGATGGGCGACGACACTTTATGGCAGCCGGGCACCGACCATGCCGGGATCGCGACCCAGATGGTGACCGAACGCGAGATGGCGCTGCAGCAGGAACCCGACCGCCGTACCATGGGACGCGAGAAGTTCCTGGCCCGCGTCTGGCAGCAGAAGCAGAAGTCGCGTGGCAATATCCGGGGGCAGCTGGAGCGCCTTGGGGCGTCCTGCGACTGGGACCGGGAGGCGTTCACCATGTCCGGCGCGCCGGGCGCCCCGGCGGGCGAGGAGGGCAACTTCCACGACGCGGTGATCAAGGTCTTCGTCGACATGTATGGCAAGGGCCTGATCTACCGCGGCAAGCGGCTGGTGAACTGGGACCCGCATTTCGAGACGGCGATTTCCGACCTTGAGGTCGAGAATACCGAGGTGCCCGGCCATATGTGGCACTTCAAGTATCCTTTGGCCGGGGGCCAGACCTACGAGTATGTCGAGAAGGACACCGAAGGCCGCGTGATCCTGCGCGAGACGCGGGATTACATTTCGATCGCGACGACGCGGCCCGAAACCATGCTGGGCGACGGGGCTGTTGCGGTTCATCCATCGGATGAACGATATGCGCCAATCATCGGGAAAATTTGTGAAATTCCGGTTGGTCCGAAGGAACACCGCCGGTTGATTCCGATCATCACCGATGAATATCCCGACCCCACCTTCGGCTCGGGTGCGGTGAAGATCACCGGGGCGCATGACTTCAACGACTATGCGGTGGCCAAGCGCGGCGACATTCCGTGCTACCGCCTGCTGGACACCCGCGCCCAGATGCGGGCGGACGGGGTGCCTTATGCCGAGGCGGCGGAGATTGCCGGTCGCATGTCCCGCGCCTGGCTGGTGGCCAAGGGCTATGCGACGCCGGGCTTTGTGGAACAGCCCTTCACGCTGTCGGAAGCCGAGATCGACGCCCTGAACCTCGTCCCGGACGAATTGCGCGGGCTGGATCGGTACGAGGCGCGCAAGCGCGTGGTCGAAGCGATCACCGCCGAGGGGCTGGCGGTCACATACCTCAAGAAATCCGTCGACAAGGAAACCGGGGCCGAACACCTGGAACTGGCACCTTACGTCGAGTCGAAGCCGATCATGCAGCCCTTCGGCGACCGCTCGAAGGTGGTGATCGAGCCGATGCTGACCGACCAGTGGTTCGTCGACACCGCGCGGATCGTGGAGCCCGCGCTGGAGGCGGTGCGGACCGGACGGACGAAGATCATCCCGCCGAGCGGAGAGAAGACCTATTATCACTGGCTGGAAAACATCGAGCCCTGGTGCATCTCCCGCCAGCTGTGGTGGGGGCATCAGATCCCGGTGTGGTATGGTCTGGACCTTGCTGCGCCCGGTTTCACCGACGATGAAGGCGACGAGGCGCTGGACCCGGTCGAGATGCTGCGCGTCCTTGGCGATGGCCACAAGGCACGCGAGGCGATCTTCCAATGCGCGGGCAGTTTTGCCGAGGTCGTGGACGGCTTCCGCGACAGGCTTGCCGCCTTGCCCCATCCGTTGAACCACGCCCTTCCCGTCGAAGTGGCGGACCGGGCCGAGGCCGCCCATCTGCTTGCCGCCTCGCTCGCCGCCTACGAGGTCGACCAGGACGCGACGCGGCTGGTCTATCCGGTCTGGCGCGACCCCGACGTCCTCGACACCTGGTTCTCCTCCGGCCTCTGGCCGATCGGCACGCTCGGCTGGCCGGAACCCACGCCGGAGCTGCAGAAATACTTCCCGACCTCGGTTCTCGTGACCGGGCAGGACATCCTGTTCTTCTGGGTCGCCCGGATGATGATGATGCAGCTGGCCGTGGTGAATGACATTCCGTTCCACACCGTCTACCTGCACGGCCTTGTCCGCGACGCCAAGGGCAAGAAGATGTCGAAGTCGCTTGGCAACGTCATCGACCCGTTGGAGATCATCGACGAATACGGCGCCGATGCGCTGCGCTTTGCCAATGCGGCGATGGCCTCGTTGGGCGGCGTCTTGAAGCTGGATACGAGCCGCATCGCGGGCTACCGGAACTTCGGGACGAAGCTGTGGAACGCCTGCCGCTTTGCCGAGATGAACGGGGTCTGGGAGGGTCACGCGACCGGCCCGGCGCCCTCGCCCAAGGCCACCGCGAACAAGTGGATCATCGGCGAGACGGCGAAGACCCTGGCAGAGGTCAACGAGGCCTTGGGGGCCTTCCGCTTCGACACCGCCGCCGATGCCCTCTATAAATTCGTCTGGGGCAAGGTCTGCGACTGGTATGTCGAGTTTGCCAAGCCCCTGTTCGACGGCCCCGATGCCTCGGAAACCCGCGCGACGATGGCCTGGGTTCTCGACCAGTCGATGATCCTGCTGCACCCGTTCATGCCGTTCATCACCGAAGATCTGTGGGGCACCACCGGCAAGCGCGAGAAGCTGCTGGTCCACACCGACTGGCCGGAACTGGCCGCGACCCTGATCGACCGTGACGCGGAACGCGAGATGACCTTCGTCACCACGCTGATCGATGACATCCGCTCTGCCCGCGCGCAGGTGCATGTGCCGGTGGGCCTGAAGGCCGACCTGGTGGCGACCAGCCTGACGGATGAGGCCCGTACGGCCTTTGCCCGCAACGAGGCGCTGATCAAGCGATTGGCGCGGATCGATACCGTCACCGATGGCGCGGCCCCCAAGGGCAGCATCGCCGTGGCGGCGGAAGGGGCGGCGTTCGCGATCCCGCTGGCAGGGTTGATCGACATCGCCGAAGAGAAATCGCGCCTGCAAAAGACGCTGGACAAGCTGACGCGCGAAATCGGCGGGCTGAAAGGCCGGCTCGACAACCCGAACTTCGTCAAATCCGCGCCCGAGGATGTGGTGATGGAGGCGAGCGCGAACCTGGAAGCCCGGCAAGAGGAAGCCGGGAAGCTGCAAGAGGCGCTGAGGCGGCTGTCCGACCTGGGGTAGGGAAATCCGACCCAAGCCTTAACGACCCAAGCCTTTCCGGGGCGGATGCGTCAGATTGATGCGAACCCCGGAAAGGAACCGCCATGCGTCTTGCCCTTGCCCTTCTCGCCCTGATCGGCCTGACGAGTGCCGCCCAGCCGCTGACACCCAAGCTTTACCCCGAAATGACGCTAAAAGCTGGTGAGGCGCAGGCCATTCCAGACACCGGCGTCACCCTGCTTTTGACCGCGATCACCGACCAGCGCTGCCCGCCGGACGTGGACTGCTTCTGGGAAGGCATGATCCGCGCCGAAATCACGGTCTCGACCCCCACGTCGAACGCGCAGATCGTCCTTTGCAACCAGTGCGAGGACGGCGAAAGCCTTGTCACTGTCGCCGGGCTGACCATCGGTCTTGTGGGCCTTGCACCCTCGACCGAAGAGCTGGCGAAGCTGGGTCGCGCGCCCTTGCTGACCGACTACGCGCTGACGGTGAACTACGGGTCGGCGGACTGACCGGCGCGGCCGCGCGCATGCAGGGGAGGCATATGCACTGGATCCGCGGTGCATACCCGGCGAAGACGGTCGCAAACCGCCTTTCCCGACCGCCCTCCACCCCCTTGCGCCCGGCCCATGACCCATGCCAGCCTGCCGCTCATGAGCCGCTTTCTCACCCCCCACGCCGCCCGACTGCCCTCTACCGTCCCCTTCACCGGGCCCGAGGCGCTGGAGCGTCGAACCGGCATTCCCTTCCGCGCCAGGCTTGGCGCGAACGAGTCGCTGTTCGGCCCTTCGCCCAAGGCCATCACCGCGATGAAAGAGGCCACCGAAAGCGCCTGGATGTATGGCGACCCGGAAAATCATGATCTGAAACAGGCGCTTGCGACGCATCACGGGGTGACGCCCGCCCATATCGCGGTGGGGCCGGGGATCGACGGGCTTCTGGGCCTGATCTGCCGCCTGATGCTGGAGGCCGGGACGCCCGTGGTGACAAGCCTTGGGGCCTATCCGACCTTCAACTTCCATGTCGCGGGCTATGGCGGGGCGCTGGCTCGCGTGCCCTACAAGGGCGACCACGAGGACCCGGAAGCCCTTGTTTCCGAAGCGACGTCCAAAGGCGCAAAGCTGATCTACCTTGCCAATCCCGACAACCCGATGGGAAGCCATCACCCGGCTTCGGTGATCGAGGACATGATTGCAAACCTGCCCGACCACAGCCTTTTGGTCCTGGACGAGGCCTATGCCGATCTCGCGCCGCCCGGCACGGTGCCGAGCATTGCGGCGGATCATCCGCAGGTGATCCGGCTGCGCACGTTTTCAAAGGGTTACGGGCTGGCGGGGGCTCGGGTCGGCTATGCGGTCACCAATACCGATCTGGCGCTGGCCTTCGACAAGGTGCGCGATCATTTCGGGATGGGACGGATCAGTCAGGCCGGGGCACTGGCGGCGTTGCAGGATCAGGACTGGCTGAAAAGCGTGCAGGAGCGGACCATTGCAGCCCGCATCCGCCTGTCGGCCATCGCGCGGGCGAACGGTTTGCGCCCCCTGCCCTCGGCCACCAACTTCGTCACCATCGACTGCGGTCGCGATGGGGGCTATGCGAAAACGGTTCTGGCGGAACTCGGCAAGCTTGGTGTCTTCATCCGGATGCCGGGCGTAGCCCCCCTGGACCGCTGCATCCGCATCAGCCTGGGCGATGACCAGACGCTTGATAGTCTTGAGGAAACCCTGCCGCAGGCCTTGAAGGCGGCCGGCTGATCACTCGGCCGCGAGATCGGATTTGGCCGGGCCGACAGCCGGGGCGTTGCCGGGCATGGGCGTCTCGGCGGGGCCGAGACGCGGAATGGTCGCGACGGGTTCCTGCAAGAGAAGCCGGGGACTTCCCGGCACTTCGACCGACAACGACTCGATCACCCTGCGAAACACGAGCACGTTCTGGAACGTGGTCTTGGTGCCGGTCAGGCCCGCCCGTTCTTCACAGGGCAGCGCGTCGGCGCGGACATAGTCCCAGCCTTCGGCGCCAAGCTGGTTCATCAGCGTGGTGAGGGCCATGGCAAAGCGGTCCTCGGTGGTCTTCACCCCCCGCGCCTTTTCCCCCCGCTTGGGGGCGGGAATGACCTTGAACTCAAAGCGTTGCATCGGGCTTCTCCCGTCCTGTTTGACGGGATGCATAGGGGATTGCAGTCCGTTGCGCAAATCACACAGAGTTTTTCCGGCAGAACCGCGCCTGCCCTGCAACAGCCGGGGTGTCAGAGCCCCAGCTTCGCCGCCACCAGCGCATTGACCGTGGCCGGGTTGGCCTTGCCGCCCGAGGCCTTGATCACCTGGCCGGTGAACCAGCCCGCAAGCTTTGGATTGGCCTTGGCTTTTTCCACCTGTTCGGGGTTGGCGGCGATGATCTCGTCGACCGCTTTTTCGATGGCCCCGGTGTCTGTGACCTGCTGCATGCCCTTCGTCTTTGCCACCTCGGCCGGATCGCCGCCTTCGGTATAGACGATCTCGAACAGGTCCTTCGCCATCTTGCCGCTGATCGTCCCGGCGGCGATCAGGTCGATGACCCCGCCCAGCTGCGCGGCGGAAACCGGGCTTTCGCCGATCTCGTGGCCTTCCTTCTTCAGCCGCCCGAACAGCTCGTTGATCACCCAGTTCGCGGCCATCTTGCCGTCACGGCCCTTGGCCACCGCGTCGAAATAGCGGGCGCTGTCGAGTTCGGCGGTCAGGACGTTGGCGTCATAATCGGTCAGGCCATAATCGGCCATGAAGCGGGCCTTCTTGGCGTCCGGCAGTTCGGGCATCGAGGCGGCCACGCCATCGACCCAGGCCTGTTCGATCTCCAGCGGCAGAAGGTCGGGGTCGGGGAAGTAGCGGTAATCATGCGCTTCTTCCTTGGATCGCATCGAGCGGGTCTCGTTCTTGTCGGGATCGTAGAGGCGGGTTTCCTGCACGATCTTGCCGCCGTCCTCCAGAATGGCGATCTGGCGGCGGGCTTCGTAGTCGATGGCCAATTGGATGAAACGCATCGAGTTCATGTTCTTGATCTCGCAGCGGGTGCCAAGGTGGCCGAAATCCTGCGTGGCCTGATATTTCTCATACTGGCCGGGGCGGCAAACGCTGACGTTCACGTCGGCGCGCAGGTTACCGTTCTGCATGTTGCCGTCGCAGGTGCCAAGGTAGCGCAGGATCTGGCGCAGCTTGGTCACATAGGCGGCGGCTTCCTCCGGCCCCCGGATGTCGGGGCGGGAGACGATCTCCATCAGCGCGACGCCGGTGCGGTTGAAGTCGACGAAGGAAAGGGTCGGGTCCATGTCGTGAATGGATTTCCCGGCGTCCTGCTCCAGGTGGATGCGTTCGATCCGCACATGGCGGGCGACGCCGGGGGACAGCTCGACCAGCACTTCACCCTCGCCCACGATGGGGTGGTAAAGCTGGCTGATCTGATAGCCCTGCGGCAGGTCGGGGTAGAAGTAGTTCTTGCGGTCGAAGGCCGAGGTCAGGTTGATCTGCGCCTTCAGGCCAAGGCCGGTGCGCACCGCCTGTTCGATGCAGAATTCGTTGATCACCGGCAGCATCCCCGGCATCGCGGCATCGACGAAAGCGACGTTGGAGTTCGGCTCGGCCCCGAAAGCGGTGGAGGCGCCGGAGAAAAGCTTGGCGTTCGAGGAAACCTGGGCGTGGATTTCCATCCCGATGACCAGTTCCCAATCGTGCCTGGCCCCGGCAATCACCTTGGGCGCGGGTGCGGTATAGGTCAGGTCAAGCATGGGGTGCCTCCGAAAGCGTCTTGGGGCCGGGTTTAGGCCGCAAGGCGCGACAGAGCAAGGGGCGGAGCAAGGGGATGCGTCAGGTCCGGCGCACCAGGGTGCCAAGGCCTTCGCCCCGGCGCACGATCCGCGCGCCGCGTTTCAGGGCCGGGCCGAAGACCTCGGCCATGGCGAAGGCAAGGCTTTCGGCGCGGCTGGTCCAGCAATCCATCTGGATTTCGCGCAGGCGGTTCCACAGCACATCGGACAATGCGGCGCGGGTCTTGGTCAGCTGGTAGGCCGCGTCCGGCCCGTCCTTGCGGAAATTCATCGCCATGCCGGACAGGATACAGGCGGCGACATTGGCGCGATGCTGGCAGCCGGTGGCGACCTGGTAATCATGCACGGCTTCCAGGAAGAGTTCGAGATCGATGGTCGGCGACAGATCCCCCAGCGCCTCGGCGGCAGAAATGTGGAAGACGGCGTAGGAGGCCTTGCCAGTGACCGCCTCGGTCATGCGGACCGACCGCCGCGCGGCGCGTTCGAAGCCCGAAAGCGACCCATACCAGCCGGGCAGCATGTTGACGGCATGGGCGGCGTGGACGGTGGCATCCTCGGGATCGAGATCGACCCAGTCCTCATACCATTCGCGGCTGACCGCGCCGCCATCCTCGATGCCGGGGACCAGGCCATAGCGGGTGCCGGCCAGCAGCGGCGACATTTCCTCGATGGGATCGAAGAGCGTGACCAGGGTTTCGGCGCGTTCGAAATGCACGGCACCTTCCGACCAGATCTCACGCGAGAGCTGGCCCTGCGGCGCCGATTTGCGCCGGGCATTGGCAAAGTCCACATGGCCCTGCGCCACGACCTGAGCGGCGCAGTAGTCATCCGGGTTGCGGTCATAGAGGCCTTCGAGCGTCTCGATCTCGGCCAGGGCGGCGGTCCAGTCCTTGCGCGTGATCGCTGCGGAAAGCCCGGCGCGCATGCCTTCACTGATCAGCGGCGCGACGCGATGCCCGCCCGAGGCCATCACCCGTTCCTGGTCGGTGTAGCGCAGGGCTTCCAGAAGATCGGTCCATTCGCCCGCCGCCGCCATCGCGGCATGGTCGTCGCGGATGCATTGCCATTCGGTCCGTTCGGCACCCAGGCGCATCACCGGAACGTCCAGACGCGCCAGCACCTGATCGGCGGTCAGCCCGTCCAGGAGATCGAAGCCCGGCCCGGCGGCAGGTTGCAGCAGGGTGGCATCTTCTTGCTGATTGCGACCCGTGCGGGTTTTCACATGCATCAGCGACGGTGTAACTAGCATCGACTCGCCCTCCGGGCAGGTTTCGGCTGCCACAGGCGGACCGTGATGCCGGATCAGGGCGAAAAAAGGGAAATGCGGTGATTTTCGGGTGACGTCGACATGCACAAGAGCATGATTCTGGGAATGTTTGCGGTAGTTTCGCTATCGGGCTGCATCAGCACTGCGCCGAAGGACCAGATGTCCTTTGTCGCCCCGCCGATGCAATGGGACCACCATCCCGAGGGTGCGGAGTGGACCGAATCGACCCTGGTTGCGGTGTCAACCAAGGATCCGCAACTGTCCGAACGGGTTCCCGCCGACATCGCGACCTGGTGTCCGGGCTATACCGAAGCAACGGTCGAAGAGCGTCGGGCCTTCTGGACGGGGCTGCTGTCGGCAGTGGCGAAATACGAAAGCACCTGGAACGAGAACGCCTCGGGCGGCGGCGGGCGCTGGATCGGGCTGATGCAGATTTCGCCGCGGTCGGCGGCGAACTACGGCTGTGATGCGACCTCGGTCGGCGCGCTGAAGGATGGCGAGGCCAACCTGGAATGCGCGGTCGAGATCATGTCGACCCAGGTCGCCAAGGACGGTCTGGTGGCCGGGGGCGGCAACCGGGGCATCGGGCGCGACTGGGCCCCGCTTCGCAGCGGCGAGAAACGGGCGGCGATGGCGGCCTGGACCCGTGCGCAGCCCTATTGCAAGGCGACCTGACGGCCCTCAGCCTGCGGCCAGCATCCGTTCCAGCATCTCGTGCAGGTCGCCCGACAGGGCAGGTGCGACAAGCATCCGGTCCAGTTCGGCCCGCGCCAGCTTGCGACGGGCGGCATCGTAGCGCGGCCAGGTCTCGAAGGCCGTCGACACGCGCGAGGCGGTTTGCGGATTGAGCGGGTCGAGCTTCAGGAGCCAGTCGGCCACCAGCTTGTAGCCCGCGCCCGAGCGGTGATGGAAACCGGCGTGGTTCGCCGCCAGCGCGCCGATCACGGTGCGGAAGCGGTTGGGGTTCTTCCAGTCGAAGCCGGGGGTTTCGATCAGCCGCGCGGTCAGGCCTGCCGCTTCGCCGGGTTCGGCGGTGGCGATCTGTAGCGCATACCATTTGTCCATCACGTTCGCATCGCGGCCCCAGCGGGCGGCGAAGGCGACCAGTTCCTTTTCGCCCTGATGCACGTCGAGAAGCGCCGCAAGCGCCCCGATCTCTTCGGTCATCGACCGGGCGCGGGCGAAGGCCGAAGCGGCAAGCTTGCCGCCGTCGCGCCGGGTGAGAAGCTGCAAGGCGGCGATCTTCAAGGCCCGACGCCCGGCCTGATCCGCCGAAGGCGAGAAGGGGGCGTTGTCGTCCAGATCCTTGTAAAGCCTGTGCAATCCTTCGCCTAGGCGGATGGAAAGCGCGCCAGCCATCTCGCGCCGGGCGGCGTGGATCTTGGCGGGGTCGGGGATGCGGCCCATGGCGTGAATGGTCTGGGCAAGGTCATCCTCGCCCGGCAGGCGCAGGCAAAGCGCGCGGAAGGCAGGATCGAGGGTTGCGTCGAAGGTCACTGCGGCAACCGCGTCCAGCCAGTCCGACCGGACCGGGGTGCCCTTCAGCGCCATCTCGGCCAGCACCTCTTTCGCGAGCGCGCGCCCGGCCTCCCATTTGTTGAACGGGTCGGTGTCGTGGGCCAGCAGGAAGGCGCGTTCGCCTGCCACCGGCTTGCGGTCCATGACCACGGGGGCCGAGAAGTCGCGCAGGATCGAAGGGACGGGTTTCGCCGCCAGCCCCTCGAAGCGGAAGGACTGCTTCGCCCGCGTCATCTCCAGCATGATCGTCGGCACCACCTCGTCGCCGTTGGGGTTGAGGAGGCCGACCTTGATCGGGATCACCTTCGGCTGCTTTTCCGGCTGGCCGGGGGTGGGCGGGTTTTTCTGGGTGAAGGTCAGGGTGTAGACGCCCTCGGCCCAGCTGTCCTCGACCTTCAGGCGGGGGGTGCCGGCTTCGGAATACCAGAGCTTGAACTGGGAAAGGTCGCGGTCGGTCGTGTCTTCGAAGACCCTGAGCCAGTCCTCGATGGTGGCGGCATCCCCGTCATGGCGTTCGAAGTAGAGATCAAGCGCGCGTTTGTAGCCGCTGTCGCCGACCAGAGACTTCAGCATGCCGATGACTTCGGCGCCCTTTTCGTAGACGGTGGCGGTGTAGAAGTTGTTGATCTCGACGAAGCTTTCGGGACGGACCTGATGGGCGAGCGGTCCGGCATCCTCGCGGAACTGGCGGGCGCGGAGCGCCACCACATCCTCGATCCGACGCACGGCCGCCGACCGCATGTCGCCGGAAAACTGGTGGTCGCGGAAGACGGTC
>JAGPEG010000106.1 GCA_018057165.1 Tabrizicola sp. | reverse complement strand
CCGAGCTGGAACGCGCCTGCGCGGCCTTTGCCAAGACCTATGAGGGGCGGCTGGGTCGGCAGGATGCGGCGGGCCTCCTTGCCTGCGTGCAGGAATACGAACGGATCGAGGTGATCGCCGGGCGGCTGATGTCCTATGCGGGCCTGCGCTATTACCAGAACACCATCGACCCCGAGCGCGCGCAGTTCATGGGCAATGCGCAGGACAAGGTGACGACGGCGACCACGCCGCTGGTGTTCTTCAGCCTGGAATTCAACCGGCTGGATGATGACCATCTGGCGCGTCTGATGGCCGCGAATGCCGATCTTGCCCGCTACAAGCCCGTCTTCGACCGGATGCGCGCGATGCGGCCACACCAGCTGTCGGACGAGCTGGAGAAGTTCCTGCATGACGAAAGCGTCGTCGGCGCCTCTGCCTGGAACAAGCTCTTCGACGAGACGATGGCGGGCCTGATGTTCCAGGTCGAGGGAGAGGCCGAGGAGCTGAACCTTGAGGCCACGTTGAACCTGCTGACCGACCCGGTGCGGTCGCGGCGCGAGGCGGCGGCGCATGCTCTTGCCGGGGTGTTCGACCGCAACATCAAGCTTTTCGCCCGCATCCACAACACGCTGACCAAGGAAAAGGAAATCCACGACCGCTGGCGCAAGATGCCCACGCCGCAGCATGGCCGGCACCTGTCGAACCATGTCGAGCCCGAGGTGGTGGAAGCCCTGCGCAACGCGGTGGTTGCCGCCTATCCGAAGCTGTCGCACCGCTATTACCGGCTGAAGGCCAAATGGATGGGGCTGGACAAGCTGCAAGTCTGGGACCGCAATGCGCCGCTGCCGACCGAAACCCCGCGCACGGTCGACTGGCCCGAGGCACGCCGCACCGTGACCGAGGCCTATGCCGCCTTCGATCCCCGGATGGCCGAGCTGGCGAAGCCGTTCTTCGACAAGGGCTGGATCGACGCGGGCGTGAAACCCGGCAAGGCCCCCGGTGCCTTCGCGCATCCCACGGTGACGACGGTCCACCCCTATGTCATGCTCAACTACCTTGGCAAACCGCGCGACGTGATGACGCTGGCGCATGAGCTGGGCCATGGGGTGCATCAGGTGCTGGCGGCGGGGCAGGGCGAGCTTTTGTCCTCCACCCCGCTGACCCTGGCTGAAACGGCATCGGTCTTCGGCGAGATGCTGACCTTCCGCAAGCTTCTGGACGGCGCGAAGACCCCGGCGGAGAAGAAGACGCTGCTGGCGGGCAAGGTCGAGGACATGATCAACACGGTCGTCCGCCAGATCGCCTTCTACGACTTCGAATGCAAGCTGCACGCCGCCCGCGCCGAAGGCGAGCTGACCCCCGAGGACATCAACGCGCTGTGGATGAGCGTCCAGGCGCAATCGCTGGGCGACGCTTTCGAGTTCATGGACGGGTATGAGACCTTCTGGGCCTATATCCCGCACTTCATCCACTCACCCTTCTACGTCTATGCCTATGCGTTCGGCGACGGGCTGGTGAACGCGCTCTACGCGGCCTATGCGGCGGGCCTGCCGGACTTTCAGGAGAAATACTTCGCCATGCTGAAGGCGGGCGGCTCAAAGCACCACAAGGACCTGCTCGCGCCCTTCGGGCTGGACGCGAGCGATCCGAAGTTCTGGGACAAGGGCCTGAGCATGATCGCGGGCTTCATCGACGAGCTGGAGGCGATGGAAGCCTAAGCTTCGAAGGGCCAGGGCTTCGCCTCGCTTTGCGCGGTCTGGTAGGCGGCGGCTTTCGCCAGCCAGCCGCCCAGCGACGTGCCGAAGCGGGCGATCTGGGCGTTGGGCCTGCTTTTGTCGAAGACCATCAGCACGAACTGGATCAGGGTCAGTGCATGCAGAACGGTCTGTGCGAGGCCGATCAGAAGGGCGAAGATCAGCATCATCAGCCCGCGCAACCAGATCGAACCCTTGGGCGCGGTCCCTGGGTCCGGCAGGATGCGGGGGCCGGTGTTGGGGTCGGACATGATATCCTCCTGAAAGCAGGGAAACCGTCCGTCAGACCTTTCCGACAGACTGAAGATGGTCGAGCAGCGCGTGGGCCGGCACGTCGGACAGGTCCTTGGCCAGCTCCGCCGCGACATGGCCCTTGAGGCCTGCGGGCATCGCATCGCGCAGCGCGCCGAGCATCTTCGGCCCCGCCGCCAGCACGATCCGGTCGGCGCTGTCCTTGGACCATTCCGCGTCCAGCGCCCGGACCACATGCTTGGCCAGGCGCGGGCGCTCGATCTCGGCTGCTGACTTCGTGTCATGGCCAAAACTGGCCGACCCGGCACGGTTGCGACCGCTCTGGCCGAATTCATGTCCGACATCGTCGAAGGTTTCGGCGCTAGCCGCCAGCAGTTCGTTGATCTCGCTGCCCTTGCCGCGCAAGAGGCGGAAACCGGACTCATCGGCGATGCAATACAGGGTCACGACAGGTTTCATCGGGGATCCTCCGTTTCTGTGTGGACAAGTATCGGGCTTCGGGTTGGTTCCCGCCATGATCTGCATCAGGTGGCTGCCGAAATATGCGACAGCTACCCCGGCCTGCGGCGGATTCGCGCGGACTGCAAGACCGGGACTTGGCAAGCCCGCCCCGCGCGCCTAGCTTTGCCAGGTGCCGCCTGGAGGTCCCGATGCCTGCGCTTGTCCGTCTCTATATCCAGTCCGTTGCCCTGGGGTTCGGCATTGCCGGGGCCTTCACCGCGGGCTTGCTGTGGTTTGACGTGGCGGGGCTTGGGCATCTGGTCATGGCCTCGGACATCGGCTGGGTGGCCGCCGTGATGCTGGTGGTCTTCAACGGCATCGTCTTTTCCGCGGTTCAGTTCGCCTTCCGGATCATGGGGCTGGCCGAAGCCGAGGAGGGCCCGAAAGGCGGGCGCGGCGCGAGCGAGCCGGTTCTGATCCCGGTGCCGGTTCCGGTGCGCAACCGCCGCCGCTGAGGCCCGGTTTCTGCGAAGGCATCGGTCCGGAGTTTTGACATCTCAGGGAGTCGGGTGGCGGGCCCGCAGCAACCGTGAGGACCGGGGTTTTCCCGAGAGCCAGAGGTCTCAGGTGGGCGCCAGATACCCGGACCAGGATCCGGGCAGAGCCAGCCCCCGTTCGCTTGCTTATCGGCCACTGGAAAATTGGCCCCGCACGCGAGGAGCAGAACCCGCCAATACTCAAGATAGGGTGTGGGGGGGCGGGCCGCAAGGCTGGACAGATGTTCACCTTTGGTTCATGATCGCGGCATGGACATGCCGGTCGACAGTTCCGAACTCTTGCCGTCGCTTCCGGGGCAGCGTCTGCAACGCGGCGTCTGCCGGGGCCTGCGCGCGCTGGATTTCGTCTGCGTGGAAGAGCTGATTCCGACCTCGGGCCTGCGCGTCGATGTGATGGCGCTGGGGCCGAGGGGCGAGGTCTGGGTGGTGGAATGCAAGTCCGGTCGGGCGGATTACCGGGCGGATCGCAAGTGGCAGGGCTATCTGGACTGGTGCGACCGCTTCTTCTGGGCGGTGGACGCGGATTTCCCGGTGGACCTTTTGCCGCCGGAAACCGGCCTGATCCTGGCCGATTCCTATGATGCCGAGGTGGTGCGGATGGCGCCTGAGACGCCCTTGTCGGGTGCGCGGCGCAAGCTGGTGCTGCGCACTTTCGCTCGGGCGGCGGCGGGGCGGTTGCAGCTGCTGCGCGATCCCGGCGCGGGGGTCTGAGTCCCAAATTCCTTCGAAGGAATTTGCCAAAACTCTTCGAAAAGTTTTGCTCCCGGCCCTAGCGCGCTGCGACCACCCCGCCTGTGTCGTCGTCCTTCACCGCGATCAGCCGGGGCGCATCCTTCGCGGCCGTGCCCCGACCGGACAGCGACGGGTTCTGCATGAAGAACTGGTGGCAGTTGAAAAGCTGCGCCCCGTCCGGCCCAAGGTCGCGGGCATAGCTGCCGTCGGGCGACAGGACCCAGCTCTGCGTCTCGTCGGCCAGGTTTGCCGCCATGATCTGACTGAGGATCTGGTTCTTCACCGTGGGATTATGCGCCTCGACCAGGGTTTCCACCCGCCGCGTCAGGTTGCGGCCCATCCAGTCGGCCGAGGAGAAGAACACCCGCGCCTTCTTGGCGGGCAGCGCATGGCCGTTGCCAAAGCAGACGATGCGCGAATGTTCAAGGAAGCGCCCGACGATCGACTTCACGCGGATGTTCTCGGACAGACCCTTCACGCCGGGCCGAAGCCCGCAGATGCCGCGCACCACAAGGCTGATCTTCACCCCCGCCTGACTGGCCGCATAAAGCGCGTCGATCACGTCAGAGTCGATGATCGAGTTCATCTTGGCCCAGATCTCTGCCGGTCGCCCGGTGCGGGCATTCTCGGCCTCGGCGGCGATCAGGTCCAGAAGGCGCGGCTTCAGGGTGATGGGCGAGATTGCCAGATTCTCCAGCCCCTCGGGCTGCACATAGCCCGAAAGGTAGTTGAATACCTTGGTCGCGTCGCGGCCAAGTGCGGCATCGCAGGTGAAGAACGACAGGTCGGTATAGATGCGGGCGGTGATCGGGTGGTAGTTCCCGGTGCCGTAATGGGTATAGGTGACAAGGCTGTCGCCCTCGCGCCGGACGACGGTGCTGATCTTGGCATGGGTCTTGTAGTTGACGAAGCCGTAGACGACATGCGCTCCGGCGCGTTCCAGCCGCCGCGATTGCCGGATGTTCGCCGCCTCGTCAAAGCGCGCCTTCAGCTCCACCAGCGCCGTGACCGACTTCCCGTTCTCCGCCGCCTCGCACAGCGCACTGACAATCGGGCTGTCCCAGCTTGTGCGATACAGCGTCTGCTTGATCGCCAGCACGTTCGGGTCGGTCGCCGCCTGCTGCAGGAAGCGGATCACCATGTCGAAGGTCTCATACGGGTGATGCAGCAGCATGTCCTTCTGCCGGATCGCGGCGAACATGTCGTCCTCGTGATCCTTCACCCGCTCGGGGATGCGGGGGATGAAGGGGGGCCACATCAGGTCCTTGCGGCTGGACAGGATCAGTTCCTTCAGGTCCGCGACGCCCAGAAGGCCCTTCACCTCCACCACCTCGTCCTCGGTGACGGCAAGTTCCTCCATGATCAGCGCGCGCAGGTCTTCGGGGGCACCCGCCGACATCTTCAGCCGGATCACCTCGCCCCGACGCCGGCGCTTCAGGGCAGTCTCGAATTCGCGCACCAGGTCTTCCGCCTCGTCCTCGACTTCAAGGTCGCTGTCGCGCAGCACGCGGAAGGTGCAATGGCCGTGGTCGGTATAGCCGGGGAACAGCATGTTCAGATGCAGAAGCAGCAATTCTTCCAGGGGCAGGAAGCGGTTCTCGCCGTCCTTGCCCGGCAGGGGGACGAAGCGGGCGATCTGCTGCGGGACCGGCAGCAGTGCCTTCAACTGGCGGCGGTCCGAGGTCCGCTCCAGTTCCAGCGCCAGGGAAAACCCGGTGTTCGGGATGAACGGGAACGGATGCGCCGGGTCGATGGCGAGCGGCGACAGAACGGGGAAGACATTCGACAGGAAATGGCTTTCCAGATGCTTCAGGTCGCGCGCCGTCAGCTTCGAGCGGGCGACAAGGGTGATGCCTTCCGTCTCCATCTCCTTGCGCAGACGGTTGAAGGTGGTCTGCTGGGTCTGCATCAGTCGCCGCGCCTCGGCGTTGATCAGCTGCAACTGCTCTGCCGGGCTGCGGCCATCTTCGGACAGCGTCGCATTGCCATTGCGCACCAGCGCCCGCAGGCCCGCCACCCGGACGGTGTAGAATTCGTCCAGGTTGGTGGCGCTGATCGACAGGAAGCGCAGCCGCTCCAGCAGCGGCACGGCGGGGTTTGCCGCCTCTTCCAGCACACGCCAGTTGAAGGCCAGCCACGACAGTTCGCGGTTGAAGAAACGGCCCGGCCCGGCGGTTTCCGCGAAGGGAAGCTCGACCGGGGTGGGGAAGGAAGAGCGGAGGAAATCGGCCTGGGTCATGAACGGGGTTATGCTGCGGATACTGTGAAAGGATTGTGACAGTCTTTCACTCGGGGCCCAGCCTGTCCAGCGCCGCGCCCGCCAGCGACCGGGTGATCGGTCGCCCCGCCGCCAGGGCCTCGGCATCCAGGGCCGTGACCAGTGCGCGGGCCGCGCCGATGCTGCGCGGCATCCGGCTGATCAGGTAGGGGATCAGGGTCGCGGGCACCGCCACCTGACGGTCGGCGAAAAGCTTGACCAGCACGGCAGAAAGCAGCGCATCGTCGGGCGCGTCCAGCCGGGCGAGGTGGGTGGCCTGCATCCGGCTGGTCAGGTCCGGCAAGGTCAGCCCCCAGTCGCGCGGCGGAGTGCGGGCGGTGAGGAGGAGCGCGCCGTTGGTAGTGGCCAGGTTGTGCAGGTGGAAAAGCTGCGCTTCGGCCGCGCCGATCCGGTCGGCATTTTCGACGACCACGGCGCGGCCCGCCAGGCTGGCGATATCAGCCCCGGCCAGGGTTTCGGCGGGCAGGATGACTGCATCGGCCAATGCGGCCCAGATATGGGCAAGATGGGTCTTGCCCGCGCCTTCCGGCCCGACAAGCAGAAGTTTGCGGCCCGGCCAGTCGCGCCAGGCGTCCACCGTTTGCAGGGCCAAGGCGTTCGAGGGGGCAACGAAGAAATGTTCCCGTGTCAGCGCCTGAAGACCCGGCAGGTCAAAGGCCAGCTGGCGGGTCACGCGCCCGAGTCCGGTTTGGCCACCTTGCGGCTGCGCCGGGGCTTCGGGGCCTCGGCCGGGATGGGGGGGCTGGCGGTCTGCGCGGCAAGCGCGGTCTTGCCCTGGTAAAGCAGGCTCGCCCTATATTGCTCGAAGGCAAAGCGGGTCAGCACGCCGATGGAGGCCGCGACGGGAACGGCGATCAGCATGCCGACGAAGCCGAAGACAGTGCCGAAGGCGGACAGGGCAAAAAGCAGCCAGACCGGATGCAGGCCCACCGATTTGCCGACCAGGCGCGGGGTCAGGATGTTGCCCTCGACGAACTGGCCGACGGCGAAGATCGCCGCGATGATGCCGATCTGCAGCCAGTCGCCCCAGAACTGGAACAGCGCCAGCCCGATGGCCAGGGTGCCGCCGACCAGCGACCCGATATAGGGAATGAAGGTGATCGCCCCGGCGATGGCCCCGACGACCAGGCCGAATTGCAGGCCCGCCGCCATCAGCGCCACCGCGTAGAAGGTGCCAAGCGCCAGGCAGACCGAGACCTGTCCCCGCACGAAGCCTGCAAGCACCGCGTCGATCTCGCGGGCAAGGCGGCGGACGGTGGGGGCGTGATCCAGAGGCAGCATTCCGTCGATCTTCGCCACCATGTCGTCCCAGTCGAGAAGCAGGTAGAAGGCCACCACCGGCACGACGACGATGAACAGGACGATGGAGATCAGGCCAAGAGCCGAGGACAGGACGCTTTCCGCCAGCACGGCCCAGCGTTCCTGGATCACGGCACCGATCTTCGCCAGCGTCTGCCGGATGGTCGAGGTGGAATCGGCCAGATCGGGGAACCGTTCCAGCAGGAAGCTCTGCAGCTTCTTCGCACTGTCCGGAGCCGAATTGACCAGCGCGGTCAGCTGCGCGGCCAGCGTCGGGATGACGGCCAGGACCAGAAGAATCACCAGCAGCAAGGCGGCAAGCGAGATGAGCGCGGTCGCGGCGACCCGGCTCAGTCCCAGCCGTTCCAGCCGGTCGGCGACGGGGTCGAGGAAATAGGCGATGGCGCCGCCGACGATGAAGGGCAGCAGGACATCGCCCAGAGCCCAGATCAGCAGGAAGAAGACCAGGGCGGCGATGCCCCAGTAGCGAACCTGGTAGGATGTCGGCAGGGCCATCGCGGGTTCCTTCCCTTTCGCCCACATATCGCCGCACGGGCGCATCCGCGCAAGGGGCCCGAACCAGATGACGAACAGGCGAAAACCTGCTGTCAGCATGCGCTTAAGCTATGACGGGTAAGCGTGGTTGGGGTGGAGGCCAGGGCGAAACCCCTTCAGGTGCAAGGGCATCCGGGGCGCAGTGTCCCGGCCTGGCATGCCCCGAACGGCAGGCCCAACCGAAAGGCAAGACCATGAAACTGAAGCTCCTCTCCATCCTCGCGCTGACCTCGCTGCCGATGGCGGCGGTCGCGATGCCCGTCGTGGGCGACATGATCGGCACCAATCCGGAAACCGCCAAGGCCGCGCTGGAAAAGGCCGGCTGCACGGTGAACACATTCGAGGCCGAGGACGGCAAGATCGAAGCCAAATGCACCGACACCGCCACCAGCAAGGTGATGGAAGTCTACATTGACCCGGCGACCGGCAAGGTCGCCGAGATCAAGTCGGAAGACTGACATGGCAACCCCCCGGACAATGGCCGCAGAGCCCCCCGTCACCCCGCCCTCGGTCTGGGACCCCATCGTCCGCCTGACGCATTGGGGGATCGCCATCGCGGTCCTGATCAACGCGCTGGTCAGCGACGGCGGCAGCCTGTTGCATGTTTCGCTGGGCTGGCTGGTGATGGCGCTTCTGCTCTTGCGGCTGGTCTGGGGGGTGCTCGGCCCGTCCGAGGCGCGGTTCTCGGCCTTTCCGCCGAACCCGGTCGCGGCGGTCCGCCACCTTGGCCAGCTTCTCTCGGGGCGGGTGGAGCATTACCCTTCGCACAATCCCGCCGGGGCGCTGATGGCCTATGCCTTCTGGGCTGCGCTTGCCGTGGTCGCTGCCTCTGGCCTGGTGATGACCGGCGGTGCGACACCGATGCAGGTGGCTGCCGAGAAGGCAGCGGTTGCATCCGGCGACTGGTCTGCTTTGATCAGGGAAAGCGACGGCGAATCCCCCGAGACGGACAAGCGCCTGCGCCATACGGCTGAAGAGGTGCATGAAGTGGCGTCCAACCTGTTGCTGTTCCTTGCTGCCCTGCATGTCGCCGGGGTCTTCGTCGAAGGCCGGGCGATGCGCCGCAATCTGGTGAAGCCGATGGTCCTTGGCGACCGGCGCAAATGACCGCCAGCCTGAAACTCATGACTGCCGGGCGCCGCCAGACGGCGGCGCTTTCGGTCTTTCTGCTGGTCCAGACCCTTGCCGCCGTGTTCTTCGTCGGCGATGTCATCGGCGATCTCAGGGCCGATCCGATTTCCGGCCATTTCATCTTCGAGGCCGTCGTCACCGCCGCTCTTGTCCTCGGCATCCTTTTCGGCGCTTTCGCGCTGCGTCGCACGATCGAGCTTCTGCGCGCCCAGGATCAGGCCCTGCAAGTTGCCCGTGGCGCGCTTTCGGATGTGATCAATCAGCAGTTCCAGGTCTGGGCCCTGACCCCCGCCGAGCGGGACGTGGGTCTTCTGGCGCTGAAGGGCCTTGATGTCGCCGAGATCGCCGAGCTGCGCGGCGCGGCGCAGGGCACGGTGCGCGCGCAACTGACCCGGATCTACCAGAAGGCCGGGGTCTCGGGCCGGGCCCAGTTCGCCGCCTTCTTCGTCGAGGACCTGCTTGGCGCGGGCGTTCCTGAAATCGCCCGGACCGCCGCCGGGTGATCGGGCGGGCATCGCAGCTCTATGCCCGCAGGGTGAACCCCCGCGCAAGGTGATTGCGCACGAACCAGATCATCGCCACCCCCGGCACCAGCGACAGGCAGGTCATCGCCATCACCCGACCGATGTCGGTCTGGAAGCTGAACATCGCCTGGATCGCCATGGTGATCGGCTTGCCCCCGGTCACGGTCAGGATGCGGGCGAAGACCACCTCGACCCAGGAGAAGATGAAGCAGAAGAAGGCCGCGACCCCGATCCCCGGCGCGATCTGCGGGATGAGGTGCCGGAAGAAGAACGACGGGCCGGAATGGCCGTCCAGATGGGCGGTCTCGTCAAACGCGCGCGGGACGGCACGGATGAAGCTTTCCAGGATCCAGATCGCCACCGGCAGGTTGAAAAGGCAATGGACCAGCGCGATGCCCACGGGCGAGTTGACCAGATTCACCTGGCTGAACAGGATGAAGATCGGCAGCGACAGCACCACCGGCGGCGTCACCCGGAACACCAGGATCGCCAGCAGGAAATGCCGGTCCCCGGTGAAGCTGTAGCGCGCCAGCGCATAGGCGGCGGGCAGGCCGATGCCGATGCACAGCGCGACGTTGAGAGTGACATAGATCAGCGAATTGACCATCGCCGCCCGCAGCTCGGCTGTGGCCAGCACGCCCCGGTAGTTCATCAGCCCGATGCTGCCCTGCATCGCGGTCGGCAGGGTGGCGGTGAAGCTGAGGAGGATTGCCTGCACCAAGGGCAGCAGGATGAACAGCGCAAGCGCGGCAAGCCCGAGATGCCTCATCCCTCACGCTCCCGCGTGGCGGCGACGAAGGCCCAGACCACCGCCAGCACGATCAGGAAATACAGGGTCGCCCGCGCCGCCGCCTGGCCGTAGGAGAAACCCTTGATCTCTTCCCCCAGTTCCAGCGTCAGGAACCGCGTCGCATTGGACGGCCCTCCGGCATTGATCGCGAAGGCCTCGGTGTAGATCATGAAGCTGTCGACGAAGCGCAGGAGGAAGACGATGGCCAAGGCGCCTGCGATCTTCGGCAGCTGGATGAACCGGAACACCGCCCAGCGGGAGGCCCCGTCGATGGCGGCGGCCTGAGCATAGGCCGGAGGGATCGCCGACAGCCCGGCATAGGCCAGCACCACGACCAGCCCCAGCCAGTGCCAGGTGTCGACCACCAGGATCAGCACCCAGGTGTGCCAGCCGGTGAACTTCCAGTCGAACCCCACCGCCGCAAGGCCCGGCCCCAAGAGCCCGGTCTCGGGCTGGATCAGCCCCAGCCAGAACATCGGGATCATGTTCCA
>JAGPEG010000238.1 GCA_018057165.1 Tabrizicola sp. | reverse complement strand
CGCCGCCAGTCCTGCCTTCACACCCATACCCTGCCAATCCGCAACCTTACTTCGGAGCGGCGAGTTTCAGGGCAGGCGCAAGATTCTTCAACACCAGAATGTCCCCCGCGCTGCCACAAAGCGGAACGGGGATCGCCCGTGCGGCATGGGTGGCTATTCCCGCGACGGAATAGACGGTATCCACCCGCAGGGTCCGCCCGCATGAGGCCGTGGTGATCCGAAGCTCCCCCGTGATGTCGGCATCACCAAGGTCGGGGCCGGGCACGGAATAGACCCGCGCCAGCACCGGCGACTGCACCGTGGCCAAGCCCAGGGCGATCACCCGCTGCTCGCTGCCGCCCGTGGGGGTCGCGGTGCCGACCAGCACCTTGCTGCCATCGGTGACGCGCAGTTCAAGCTCGGTCGGCAGTTCCCACACAAGGGCAAAGCGCGCATAGGCGGTGGCGTCGGGGACCGCAACCTTGCCCAGGGCCAGCCGGGAATCCTTGAGATAGACCGCCACAAGGGCATCTGCGCGCAGGGCGGGCAGCGTGACAGTGGCAAGACCATCGGCCTGGGTCCGGGCCGTGAAGGCCAGTCCGGCATGCCGCACGATGAAGCGTTCGCTCCGGTTGCAGGGGGCGGCCAGCGACAGATGGATCATCGCGCCGGGCAGGGCGGCAAGCTGAAGGTCGGGCTGACAGCGATCGCCGCCCACGGGCGGAGTCGTGGCCGCCACCGGAGTGATGCCGGTCAGATCACCGATCCGGTCCTGGGCCGGGCTGTTGAGCGAGGCGGATTTCGGCACCGCCGAGCCCGGCGACGGAGCGGGCGCAATGTCCGATTTCGCAAGCTGGGCGGCCGAGACCAGAAGCGATTGTTCAACCGCAGGCGCTTTCAGCCGTTCGGCCGTATGTGCCGCTGCTGCCGCAACAGCCAAAGCTGCGGCAACCCGCAAAACCTTCTTGCCCAAAAGCATGGCAGCGCCTCGGCCCGAGAATCGGACCGTTTACGGCTAGTGCCCAATACTGGCGGAGAAATGGCATTATTGGGGAAGACTGCCCAAGTCATCCCCAGAACGCAGTGCCGTTGGCCGCCTCAGACGAGGCGACCGTGACAGTGCTTGAACTTCTCGCCCGAGCCGCAGGGGCAGGCATCATTGCGACCGGGGTTGCCCCAGGTGGTCGGGTCGGCCTCCTCGAAGCCGGCCAGGCGGGTCGCGGCGGCGGCCACCGGCGCGGCGGCAGGGCTGGCCTGCCCGGCGGCGATCTCGATGGTTTTCGCCTGTTCGGCGGCGGCGGCCTCCTGGGCGGCCAGCATCTGCCGCATCATCGCATCCTGTTCCTCCTGCGAAACCGGGCGGATGCGCGACAGTTGCTGCGTCACCTGTTCCCGCAGCGAGTTCAGGAGTCCCTCGAACAGCTGGAAGGCTTCGGTCTTGTATTCGTTCAGCGGATCGCGCTGCGCATAGCCGCGGAAGTTCACCACCGACCGCAGATGTTCCAGCCGCAGAAGATGTTCGCGCCACTTGCCGTCGATGGCTTGCAGCAGGACCTGCTTTTCGATGGTCTGCATCGTGGTTTCGCCGAAGGCCGCAGTCTTCTCGGCCATCACCTTGTCCGACGCCTCGACGATGCGGCGCAGGATGTCGTTCTGGTCGACGCCTTCCTCGGCGGCCCAGGCGGCAATCGGCAGCTCGATGTTCAGCATGTCGCGGCAACCGGCAACCAGACCGTCGGTGTCCCAGCTGTCGGAATAGGACTTGGGCGGCATGGTCAGATCGACCAGATCCTCGATCACCTGATGGCGCATGTCGGCGGCAACATCGGCGACATGATCGGCCTGCATGATCTCCATCCGCTGCGAGAAGATCGCCTTGCGCTGGTCGTTCATCACGTCGTCGAACTTCAGAAGCTGCTTGCGGATGTCGAAGTTGCGGCCTTCGACCTTCGCCTGCGCCTTCTCAAGCGACTTGTTGACCCAGGGATGGACGATGGATTCGCCTTCCTTCATGCCCAGCGTGGACAGGATCTTGTCCAGCCGTTCGGATCCGAAAATCCGCATCAGGTCGTCTTCCAGGCTCAGGAAGAAGGCCGACCGCCCCGGATCGCCCTGACGGCCCGAGCGGCCGCGGAGCTGGTTGTCGATCCGGCGGCTTTCGTGGCGTTCGGTGCCAAGGACGAACAGGCCCCCGGCCTGCTTGACGGCTTCTTCCTCGGCGCCATGCTCGCCCTCGATCCGGGCACGGATGGCGACATGGTCGCCTTCGGGCTCGGCGGCGATGGCTTCCATCACCTTGAATTCGACGTTGCCGCCCAGCTTGATGTCGGTGCCCCGGCCCGCCATGTTGGTGGCGATGGTGACAGAGCCAAGCTTGCCCGCGTCGGCAACGATCTTGGCTTCCATCTCATGCTGGCGCGCGTTCAGCACCGAATGCGGGATGCTGTCGGTCTTCAGCAGTTCGGACAGCTGTTCCGACTTCTCGATGGAGGTCGTCCCCACCAGGATCGGCTGGCCCTTCTCATGCGCTTCCTTGATCGCTTTCAGGATGCCGTCATACTTCTCGCGCGCCGAGCGGAACACCTGGTCATGCTCGTCGATCCGGGCGACATGGCGGTTCGTCGGCACCTCGACCACGCCCAGCCCGTAGATCTCGCGGAATTCCTCGGCCTCGGTCGCCGCCGTGCCGGTCATGCCGCCCAGCTTGTCGTAAAGCCGGAAGTAGTTCTGGAAGGTGACGCTGGCGTAGGTCACGTTCTCGGGGTTGATCTTCACCCCCTCCTTCGCCTCGATCGCCTGGTGCAACCCGTCCGAGAGCCGCCGCCCCTTCATCATCCGCCCGGTGAATTCGTCGATCAGCATCACCTCGCCGTCGCGGACGATGTATTGCTGGTCCTTGAAGAACAGCTTGTGCGCCCGCAAGGCCTGGTTGACGTGGTGGACGATGGTGGTGCTTTCCGCCGCATAAAGGTTCTGCCCCTCCGGCAGGATCCCCGCCTGATGCAACAGCGCTTCGATGGCGTCGTTGCCCTCTTCGGTCAGGGTGACGCCGCGGGTCTTTTCATCCACCGCATAATGCTCTGGCGTCAGCTGCGGAATGACCGCATCCACCGCCGTATATAGTGGGCTGCGGTCCTGGCT
>JAGPEG010000105.1 GCA_018057165.1 Tabrizicola sp. | reverse complement strand
GAAAGCTATCTTCCCCGTCGCCTTCTGCGCCGCGACAATTGCCCGGAAGGCCGGATCATAGCCCGAAGGAGCGCAGCGGTCGGCGCTTGGGCTGTCGATGATGTATAGCCCGGCGTCATAAGCTTCCAGCATCGCGGTGAAGACTTCCGTGGTCTTCGGCCCGTCACCCCAGATGAAGGTGTGATAGTCCAAGGGGTTGGAAATCGTGGGAATTTCCCCCAGCACCGCGAACAGCCGGTCATGCGTGGCCTGCGGCACCGGCGGGAAGTCGATCCCGTAGGGTGCCGCCAGGTCGGCGACCAGCCCCGCCTCGCCCCCCGAGCAGGAGAGCGAGCAGATGCGGGTGCCGATCTGCGGCCCGTGGACATGGAAGATCTTCAGCGTCTCGATCAGTTCCGAAGGCGTGTTGACCTCCGCCACCCCGATCTGCCGCAGGAAGGCGCTGGAGGCCGCCCCGCCCCCCGCGAGCGAGGCCGTATGCGAGGCTGCCGCCGTGCGGGAAAGCTCGGTCTTGCCCGATTTGATCGCGACCACGCCCTTGCCCATCGCCCGCGCCTTTTCGGCCAGGGCGGCGAAGGCGGGGGCATCGTCGATCCCCTCGATGTAAAGCCCGACCGCCGTCACCCGTGGATCGTCCAGCAGCGCCCCGGTCAGCTCTGCCAGCCCCACGACGGCCGCATTGCCAAGACAGGCGACATAGGCCACCGGCAACCCGCGGGCTTGCATGCCAAGGTTGATGACGATGTTCGAGGACTGGCTGACCAGCGCCACGCCCTTGTCGACCGGGATGCCGCCATGCTGGTCCGGCCAGAGAAGCGCCCCGTCGAGGTAGTTGATCACGCCGTAACAGTTCGGCCCCAGGATCGGCATGTCACCCGCCGCTGCCACCAGCTTGTCCTGCAACCCCGGCTCTCCGGCCTCGGTCCAGCCGGAAGCGAAACAGATCGCGCCGCCCGCGCCCATCGCCGCAAGCTCGGCCACCACCTCCAGCGTGGCGTAGCGATTGACCCCGATGAAGGTCGCGTCCGGCGGCTCTGGCAGATCGGCGAGGCTGGCATAGGTCTTGAGACCGCCGATCTCGGATTTGCTGGGATGCACCGGCCAGACCGGGCCCTGGAACCCCATCTTCGCGCATTGTTCGATCACGTTCAGCGCCCAACCGGCGCCCAGAACGGCGATGTGGCGCGGACGCAGCAGACGGTCGAGACGGCTCATGCCCGGCCTCCGCCCGCTGCATCAAGCCGCGGGGGCGCTTCGCCCCCCGGACCCCCCGAGGATATTTTTGGACAGATGAAATGGGAAGAAAGGCGCCCTGCCCCAGCGTACCGAGGCAGGGTTTCACCTGTCGCGGTCATCGGCGTCCCCGCCTGTACCGCCTGATCAGTCTTGCAGGCCAAGGTTAACAAACCCTTTCATCTGTCTGAAAATATCCCGGGGGTCCGGGGGCTGGCCCCCGGTCCGACGCCTCAACCCCCGACTGCCCGCAGCAATTCGCGGCTGATGATGTGCCGCTGGATTTCCGAAGTCCCTTCCCAGATCCGCTCCACGCGCGAATCGCGCCAGATGCGTTCCAACGGCAGCTCGTCCATCAGCCCCATGCCACCGTGGATCTGGATCGCCTCATCGGCCACCATCGCCAGCACTTCGGTCGCCTTCAGCTTGGCCATCGACATGTCGGCCTCGGTCACTGTCCCCTGGTCGTATTTCCAGGCCGCCTCGCGGGTCAGAAGCTCCGCCGCCTTCAGCTCCATCGCCATATCGGCCAGCTTGAAGCTGACCCCCTGGAACTTGCCGATGGCTTGCCCGAACTGCTTGCGCTCCGCCGCATACTGGATCGCGTGGCCCAAAGCGCGTTCCGCCCGGCCAAGGCAGGTGGAGGCGACTTGCAGCCGGGTCGCGCCCAGCCAGGAATTCGCCACCTCGAAGCCCTTGTGCGGCTCGCCCAGCACGTTGGCCGCAGGCACCCGGCAATCGTCGAATTCCAGCACTGCGTTCGTATAGCCGCGGTGGCTGACATTGCGGTAGCCTTCCCGGACCGTGAAGCCCGGCGTGCCCTTGTCGACGAAGAAGGCGGTGATCAGCTTCTTCGGGCCGCGCGGGGTCTGCTCCTCTCCCGACGCCATGAAGCAGATCGCGAAGCCCGCCAGATCGGCATGGCTGATGAAATGCTTGGTGCCGTTCAGCACCCAATCGCCGCCATCAAGGCGCGCCGAGGCCTTCATCCCCCGCAGGTCCGACCCTGCACCGGGTTCGGTCATGGCGAGGCAATCCCAGGTCTCGCCGCGGATACAGGGCATCAGGTAGCGTTCCCGCTGCTCGGCATTCCCGGCCAGCAGGATGTTCGACGGACGCGCGACGGTGGTCCAGTGCAGGGCATAGTTCGCCCGGCCCAGCTCTTTCTCATAGAGCAGCCAGGACAGCGTATCGAGCCCCGCGCCGCCCAGTTCCACCGGCATGTTGGCGGCGTAAAGCCCCGCCGCCATGGCCTTTTGCTGGATCTCCCGGATCAGCTCCACCGGCAGGTGGCCGGTGCGTTCCACCATCTGCTCGTGCGGGTAAAGCTCGGCCTCAACAAAGGCCCGCGTCGTGTCGACGATCATCGCCTGTTCTTCGGTCAGTCCGAAATCCATCGCCTTAATCCTTCTTCTGGCCGACCGCGCGGCCCGCGCCCTCGGGCAGCGGCAACCCGGCCTGGGCCTTCGCCACGGCTTGCAGCTTGCCCCAGACCTCGGGCGCCGCGGGCACGGTCTTGCCCGCCTTCATGTCGACATGCAGGCACAGCTGCTCCACCGTCGCCACGCAATCCTCGCCCTGCATGATCCGCACGAAGCTGCGGAACCGCTTCTCGTCCGCAGAAATGATCTGCAATTCGCCCCGGATCTGGTCGCCCAGCTTCGCCTCACCCAGATGGCGGATGTGGGTTTCAGCCGAATAGAACGAATGCCCCGCCGCCACATAGTCCATCCCCGCGCCGATCATCCGCAGGAAATTGTCCACGGTTTCCGAGTTGCAGAAATAGTAGCGGCTTTCGGTCATGTGGCCGTTGTAGTCGATCCAGCCCGGCAGGACCTGCCCCTGCCACATCACCAGCGGCTCGGCCTTCGCGCCGGTGTCGAGGCCCTCCGCCACTTCGGCATGGAGGGCGGCAGCCCGGCGGGTGTCATGCTCTTTCAGCACCTTGCCCGCACCCCAGTCGCGTTCCTTCAAGCTGCGCAGGAAGCCCACGAGGTTGCGGTCGCGGATGCGTTCAAGTTCCCGGATGCCATACATCCCGGACTGCGCGTCGGACTGACTGGACACCAGCTCCACCAGCTCGTCGTTGAACTCCGGCACGTCCATCAGCTTGGTCCAGGGCCATTTCAGCGCCGGGCCGAACTGGGCCATGAAATGCTTCATCCCCGCCTCGCCCCCGGCGATCCGGTAGGTCTCGAACAGACCCATCTGCCCCCAGCGCAGGCCGAAGCCCATGCGGATGGCCTCGTCGATCTCTTCCGTGGTGGCGATGCCGTCCTTCAGCATCCACAGCGCCTCGCGCCAGACGGCTTCCAGGAAGCGGTTGCCGATGAAGGCGTCGATCTCGTGCCGGATCACCAGCGGGAACATCCCGATGTCCTTCATGATCTCGACGGTCTTTTCCACCGTCTCGGGCGTATTCTTTTCGGACCCGGAGATTTCGGACAGAGGCAGCAGGTAAACCGGGTTGAACGGATGCGCGACGATGATGTTTTCCGGCGCGGGGGAGCCTTTTTGCAGGTCACTGGCCTTGAAGCCGCTGGTCGAGGAGCCGATCAGCACGCCGGGATTGGCCTGCTGCAACTGGGCATAGACCTTGTGCTTCAACTCGATCCGTTCGCTGACCGATTCCTGCACATATTCCGCGCCCTCCACCGCTTCGCCGATGGTGCCGTGGAAGGTGAGCTTGCCCTCCTTCGGCATCGGCACGTCGGACAGCGCGGGTAGTGCGGCGCGGGCATTGGCCACCACCTCGGCGATCTTGCGCTCCGCCTGCGGGTCGGGGTCGAACACCCCCACATCCCAGCCGTTCAGCAGGAACCGCGCGGCCCAGCCGCCGCCGATAACCCCGCCCCCGATGATTGCCGCCTTGCGCGCCATCCTGTTTCCCCTCGATATTCAGCCGCGACACCGCAGCAAGCATTCACTCGGTTGCAGGGATCACCCCGATGATTTGTTCGGGATTGCCTCTCACAACGATTCCGCAGGTGCCTCGCCGGACCGGTTCGACGATTGCGCAGGTGCGCGCACCCTGGACACACGCTCCACCATCGCCACAGTCGCTGCTCCTAGTGCAGGAGCGACCGACATATACCGTGCGCTGACAGCCCTCCAATAACAGGGGTAGACTGGCATCTGCAGATGCAGGCCGGAGAACAGGCACTGACGTTTCAGCCGTTGCCGGGCTGCTCTTCTGTTCTCCGCTGGGCGGTGCGTTCTCGGGAACGCAGGCCGCCAGCAACAATGCCAGCAGGATTGCCCGTCTCACTTCGCCACCGGCGCCCGCTTCTCCAGCTTCAGCTTTGCCCGCACCTCAGCCGGGGTGATCACCCGCGCCCCAAGGTTCTCGACGATGGTCGCCGCGCGTTCGACCAGCTGGGCGTTGGTCGCCAGAACCCCCTTCTCCAGCCACAGGTTATCCTCCAGTCCCACCCGCACGTTGCCCCCGGCAATCGTGGCCGCCGCGACATAGGCCATCTCGTTCCGCCCCAGTCCAAAGGCCGAGAAGTGCCACCCGGCGGGGACGTTGTTCACCATCGCCATGAAGGTGTTCAGGTCATCCGGCGCCCCCCACGGAACGCCCATGCACAGCTGCACCAGCACCGGCTCCGGGATCACGCCTTCCTTCACCAGCTCCTTCGCCAGCCACAGATGCCCCGTATCAAACGCCTCGATCTCGATCCGCACCCCCGCCGCTGTCATGCGCTTGGCCATGTCGCGCAGCATGCCCGGCGTGTTGACCATCACATAATCGGCCTCGTTGAAGTTCATCGTGCCGCAGTCCAGCGTGCAGATCTCCGGTCGGCATTCGACGATATGCGCCACCCGCTCCTCTGCCCCGCACATGTCGGAAATCGCGGCCATCCGGGTCATGTCCTCGGTGCCGTCGAAATACATGTCGCCGCCCATCCCGGCGGTCAGGTTCAGCACCACATCGGTATCCGAGTCCCGGATGCGGTCGGTGACTTCGCGGTAATATTCCAGCTTGCGGCTGGGCTTCCCCGTCTCGGGATCGCGCACATGGCAATGCACCACCGCCGCCCCGGCCTTGGCTGCCGCAATCGCGCTTTCGGCGATCTGCTTCGGGGACCGCGGCACATGCGGCGAGCGGTCCTGCGTGCCGCCCGAGCCGGTCACGGCGCAGGTGATGAAGACGTCCTTGTTCATGGTCAGCGGCATGGGTTTCCTCCCCGATTTCAGACCCCACCATAGCCCGCTTGCCAGCCCGCGCTTTGCAGATTACGAAATCCCCATGACGGAAAATGCCATCTTCCAGCCCGTGCGCGACCCCCTGACCATCGCGCTCCTCGTCCTGCCGCAGGCCTCGATCCTGGAGGTCGCCTCCGCCCTCGACCCCCTGCGCAACGCCAACCGCCAGCTCGGGTCAGAGGCCTATCGCTGGCGCGTCGTCTCGCCGGACGGGGCGCCGGTCCCCCTGACCTGCGGCATCGAACTGCCCTCGTCCGGCCCGCTCTCGCATGCGGTCGGGGCCGAGGCGCTGATCGTGGTCGCAGGCTACCGGCTGGCCGAAGTCGCGACGCGGCCCCTGATCCACGACCTCCGCCGCATCGCGCCCCGCTTCCAGCTGGTCGGCGGGATCGACGCCGCCCCCTGGGTTCTTGCCCGTGCGGGGCTGCTGGATGGCTACCGCGCGACAGTGCATTGGGAGGACCTGGAAGACCTCGCCGCCGCGCATCCGCACATCGACGTGGTCCCCGACCGCTTCGTGATCGACCGCAACCGGGTGACGATCTCCGGCGCCGCTCCGGCCTCCGATTTCATGCTGCACCTGATCCGCGCCCGCCATGGGGCCGCACTTGCCCGACAGGTTGCGTCCAGCTTCCTCGCCACCGTGAGGAAAGGGTCGGAGCCCCAGATCGCCCGGCAGGACCCCGCCCTCGACCCCCGCGTCGCGCAGGCGCTGGCCCGGATGGAGGCGCGGATCGACACGCCGGAAACCGCTGCCGATACGGCGGAAGCCGTCGGCCTCTCCCCCCGCCGCCTGGAATCGCTTTTCCGCGCCGCGATGGGCACCACCCCCGCCGCCCATGCCCTTGACCTGCGCCTGCAAGCCGCCCGGCGGATGCTGACCGACACGCGGCATCCGCTGGCCGAAGTCGCCCTGCGCACCGGGTTCTCCAGCCCCTCGACCCTGTCCCGCGCCTTCCGCACCCGCTTCGGCCAGCCACCGGGAAGCCTGCGCTAGACCTCGTCCCGGTCCAGATCGCTCCGATCCTGCACGACCTTGCGCAGGGGGGCCATCAGGACCAGCGTCAGCACCGTGACCAGGCTCAGGATCACCGCAATGTCCAGTTGCCCGTAGCCGACCGCCGCCCCGATCGCCCCGGTGGCCCACAGGCTCGCCGCCGTCGCGGTGCCCTTCGCCCGGTCGCCCTGCTTCAGGATCGCCCCGCCGCCGACGAAGCCCATCCCGGTCATCAGCCCCTCCAGGATGCGGGAGTGCTGCTGCGAGTCCGCCCCCAGCACCTCTGTCGCGATCATCACGAAGCCGCAGGCCGCCATCGCCACAAGGGGAAAGGTGCGCAACCCCGCGCTGCGCTCCTCGCGCTCCCGGTTCCAGCCGATTGGCAGCGCCAGAACATAGGCCACCGCCAGCGCCACCAGATGCGCCAGCGCCGCATCGGTATTCCAGGTGCGAAACAGCTCCATCCGTCCCCCTCAGCCTGCGTCCGGAAGACCCCGGCCTTTCAACAGCGCCTCAACCCCCGGCATCCTGCCGCGGAACTTCAGATACAGCGTCTCGGCCTCCTCCGACCCGCCCGCCGACAGGATGAACGTCTCAAGCCGGGCAGCGGTTGCCGGATCGAAGGCATCGCCCGTCTCCTCGAAGGCCGCGAAGGCATCGGCGTCCATGACTTCCGACCACATGTAGCTGTAATAGGCGCTGGAATAGCCGTCGCCGCTGAACACATGCGCGAAATGCGGCGTCGCATGGCGCATCCGGATCGCCCGCGGCATGCCAAGGGATTCCAGCACCTCGGCCTGTTTCTGCATCGGGTCCGCCGGGGGCGCGCCGTTGTGGAACTCAAGATCCACCATGGCGCTTGCGACAAACTCCACCGTGGCAAAGCCCTGGTCATAGGTCCCGGCGTCCAGCAGCCGCTTCAGCATGTCGGACGGCATCGGTTCGCCGGTCTGGTAATGCCGGGCATGGGCCTCCAGCACCTGCGGCACCTCCAGCCAATGCTCGTAAAGCTGGCTCGGCAGTTCGACGAAATCGCGGGCAACGCTGGTTCCGCTGATGAAGCCATAGGTCACATCCGACAGCATCTGGTGCAGCGCATGGCCGAATTCATGGAACAGCGTCCGCGCGTCATCGTAGGACAGAAGGCAGGGGTCGCCCTTGGCAAAGTTGCAGACATTGACGACGATGGGCCGCTGATTGCCGCCCAGCTTGCGCTGGCCGCGCATGGCGCTGCACCAGGCGCCCGACCGCTTCGATTCCCGCGCAAAGTAGTCGCCCAGGAACACCGCAACATGCTCGCCCTTGCGCGTGACCTCCCAGCCCCGCACATCCGGGTGGTAGAACGGGCCGGGGATCTCGCGGAACTCCAGCCCGAAAAGCCGGGTCGCACAGTCGAACATCGCCCCCAGCATGGCGTCGAGGCTCAGGTAAGGCTTCAACAGCGCCTCATCCAGGTCATGCTCGGCGCGGCGCCGCTTCTCGCTGTAATAGCGCCAGTCCCAGGGCTCCAGCGGGCCGGAAAGCCCGTCTGCCGCCAGCATCGCCTCCAGCACCGCCCCATCGTCCAGCGCCTTGGCCCGCGCCGGTTGCCAGACCCGCAGCAGAAGGTCCCGCACCGCTTCGGGCGTCTTCGCCATCTCCGGCTCCAGCTTGAAGGCGGCAAAGTCGGGGTAGCCGAGCAGATGCGCCCGTTCCGCCCGCAGGGCAAGGATCTCTGCCGCGATGGCGCGATTGTCCGTCGCGCCGCCATTGGCCCCCCGCGCGACCCAGGCCGCATAGGCCTTTTCGCGCAAGGCCCGGTTCGGCGAGAATTGCAGGACCGGGACGATCAGGCTGCGATTCAGCGTGACGACCGGCCCGGTCCCCTTCTCGGCCCCTGCCGCCTTTGCCGCATCCTGCACGAAGCCCGGCAGCGCCGCAAAGTCGGTGTCGGTGAGAGCCATGGCCCAGGACCGCTCATCCGCCAGCAGGTTCTGCCCGAACTCGGTCCCCAGCACCGCCAGCCGCATCTTCACCGCCGTCAGCCGGTCAGCCGCCGCCGCCTCCAGCGCCGCGCCCGACCGGACGAACATCTGCCGGTAAAGCTCCAGCACCCGCAACGGCTCAGGACCCAGACCCAGCCCTTCGCGCCCCTGCCACAGGGCCTCGATCTTCGCCCAAAGCGCCTTGTTGTTGGTCACTTCGCTGGAAAACGCCGACATCTTCGGCGCCAGCTCCCGCATCAGGGCTTCGCGGGCGTCCGTGCTGTCCGCCCCGGCCAGATTGTAGAACACCCCCGACACCCGGTCGAGATCGCCCTCCGCCAGTTCCAGCGCCTCGATCACCTCGGCAAAGGATGTCCCCGCGCCCTCGGCAATCGCCCGGATCGCCTCGCGTGCCCGCGCAAGCGCCTCATCGAAAGCCGGGCCGAAGTCCTCGTCCCGGATGCGCGCGAAGGGCGGCAGGCCGAAGGGCGTTTCCCATGGTTCCAGAAGCACGTTCATCGGCAATCTCCTTTGCCCGGAAAGCTAGGCGTGCCCCCCGCAAAGGTCCAGAGTTGCTCTTTTCGAAATACTCTCTGGGGGTTTGGGGGGCGAAGCGCCCCCAATGCCCGAGGAGGAGGCGAAGCCCGACGACGAGACAAAAGCCTTGCGGCGCAAGCCGCTCAATTCACGAAGCGCCCCGCCCGCGCGACCGCATCCGGGCCTCGAACCGCCGCAGCACAAGCGACAACCCGATGGTCATCACCAGATAGAGGAAGGCCGCCACGTTATAGGTCTCGAAATAGCGGAAGTTCCCCGCTGCCGTGACCTTGGCCAATTGCGCCACATCGGAAATCCCCAGCACCGCCACCAGCGAGCTGTCTTTCACCATTGCCACAAAATCATTGCCCAAAGGTGGCAGGATCAGCCGGAAAGCCTGTGGAAATCGAACAAAACGGAACCGCTGCCAGCCGTTCAGCCCCAGCGCCATCGCCGCTTCGATCTGGCCCTTGTCCACTGCCTGAAGACCCGCCCGGAAGATCTCGGCCAGAAAGGCCGAATAGGCCAGCATCAGCGCCAGCACCGCCCGCCATAGCAAGGGCACGTCGCGCGACCGCACGACATCCTCGCCCGCGATCCAGTTCACTGCCGCCACGATCCCGGGCACCAGAACGAAGGCCACATACAAGAGCAGCACGATGATCGGCACGCCCCGCATCACCTCGATGTAAAGCCGCGCCGCCTGACGCAGGACGATGCGCTTCGACATCCCCATCACCGCCAGCCCCAGCCCGATGCCGCAGGCCCCGACATAGGCAACCACTGCCACCGCCAGGGTGACGACAAGCCCCTTGGACAGAACCGTCAGCGCGCTCTTGTAGACGTCATCCGAAAGCATCTCGTAGAAAAGCCAAAGGCCGGTGATCACCAGGATCACCAGCCACCAGGGAAAGTCTTTTTCAGGCTCGGCGTTGGGGGCCATCAGCTTGCCCCCGGCGTGACCGGGGGCGGCCTTTCACTCACCCATCTTGTAGTCGACGAACCACTTCTGGTTCAGCGCATCCAGCGTGCCATCCGCGCGCATGCTGGCAATCGCCGCATTGACCGGCGCCACCAGATCGGACCCTTTCGGGAAGATGAAGCCGAAATCCTCCGACGCCAGCGGCGCGCCGACCAGCTTCAGCCCGCCGTTCGAGGCCGCAACATAGCCGTTCGCCGCCGTCGAATCCGACAGGGTCAGGTCCACGTCGCCCGCCTTCAGCGCCTCAAGCCCGGCGCCAAAGGTCTCGAACTTGATCACCCGCGGGTTCTCCTCGTTGCCGTCAAGGATTTCGTAGATCGCCGCGTAGAAGGGCGAGGTTCCCGGCTGGGCGCTGATCAGCAGCTCCGGAATCGCCGCGAACGACGCCGCATCGGTGAACCGGCTCTCGTCGCCGCGCACGATCATCAGCATCTCGGACCGCATGTAGGGGTCGGAAAAATCGACCTTCTCCTTGCGCTCGTCCTTGATGGTGATCCCGGTCATGCCGATGTCGTACTGGGCTTCGCTGACCGCCGGGATCATCGCGTCCCAGCTGGTGTTCTCATACTTCACCGTGATGTTCAGCCGCTTGGCGATTTCCGCCATCGCGTCATATTCCCAGCCCACCGCCGCACCGGACTTGTCCAGGAACTGCAGCGGCGGATAGGCGTTTTCGGTCACGACCACGACTTCCTTTCCGCCCAGATCGGGCACGTCCTGCGCCAGCGCGGGCGCGGCAAGCATGGCAAGGCCCAGAAGGGCAGCAGTCAGTTTCATCGGTCAGGCTCCGGTTGATTTTGCCCGACTATGCCGGGAGCCCGCGCAGCATGCAACCCGGCCCCGATGACCGGCATTCCCGCCTGTTTCATCGGCCAGGACGACGGGGCGATGTTCGGAAATCCCGTGGACAGTTTCGCCCAAATCGCCAGCTCCCCCTTCCCCGGCGCCGAAATCCGGTCCACCCTCCGACCGAAAGGAAGGCCCGATGACCCCCGATACCCTCACCGCATCCGAATTGACCGCCCTCA
>JAGPEG010000104.1 GCA_018057165.1 Tabrizicola sp. | reverse complement strand
GATGAACGACAGGCCCCGCAAGACCCTGGGATGGAAAACTCCCGCACAGGCCCTCGCCGAGGAAATAGCAATGGCTGCCGCAAGCGTTGCAGTTGGAACTTGAGTTAACCATCCGTAAACGTCCGCGCGCAAGCCTTTGATTTCACTAGCTCCGAAAATCTGCCCACGGTGGACAGCCTAATCCTGCACCGCGACCGCCCCCGTCACCGGCAGGAAAGCCGCCGCATTCGGTCCCAGGGTCAGACGCTCGCCCTGCAGCACCGCATGCAGCGACGGCCCGACCGGGGCCGCGACACCCGCAACCGTCACCGACAGGGCGACCGGCGACAGGTTGAAGAGGCAAAGGAGTGCCCCCTCCCCTTCGCCCCGGACGAAGCCCAGCAGCGGCTCGCCCAAGGTCAGGAACCGCGTCCTCCCCGTCCGCAGCGCCTCAGACCCTTTCCGGAAGGCCAGCACCGCCCGGTACTGTTCCAGCACCGACCCCTGCGCGCCCTCCTGCCCCGCGACATGGCGGGCGGCCTGTTCGGGCTTCACCGGCAGCCAGGGCTTGCCCGTGGTGAAGCCCGCATTGGGCGAGGCATCCCAGACCATCGGGGTCCGGGTGTTGTCGCGGCCGATAGGTTCGGGCCAGAAGGTGATCCCCTGCGGGTCGGTCAGGTCCTCGAAGTCCAGGGGCGTGTCGGTCTGGCCCAGTTCCTCGCCCTCCCAAAGGCAGATCGAGCCTTCGAAGGCGAGAAGCAGAGACCCGGCCTGCTTGGCGACATCTTCGACACTGGTCCCGTGCTTGGCCCAGCGCGTCGCGTGCCGCACGACATCGTGGTTGGAGAAGGCCCACATCGGCCAGCCGTCCGGCGCGCCCTTGAAGAAGCTTTCGACCTTTTCGCGGAAGAAGCCCGCCTCGAACTCGTAGCCCATCAGCTCGAAGGAATAGCACTGATGCAGCCGCCCCGGCGCGGTGTATTCGCCCATCATCCGGATCGCGTGATGCGCCTCGCCCATCTCGCCCACAGAAGCCGCACCGTATTCGTCCAGAAGGGTGCGGATGCGTTCCATCCACGCGAGGTTCTCGGGCTGGTTCTTCGAGAACAGGTGATACTGCATCGCATAGGGGTTGCCCTCGGGTTCCGTCTTCACCCGGTAGTCGGCGGGGTTGTCGCGGAAGAGGGGGTCGTGGAAGAAGTAGTTCACCGTGTCGAAGCGGAACCCGTCCACCCCCCGCTCCAGCCAGAAGCGCATGTTGTCCAGCGCCCAGTCCTGAACGGCGGGATTGTGGTAGTTCAGGTCGGGCTGCGAGGTCAGGAAGTTGTGCAGGTAATATTGCTTCCGCCGCGCATCCCATTGCCAGCAGGACCCGCCGAAGACCGACAGCCAGTTGCAGGGCGGGGTGCCGTCGTGTTTCGGGTCGGCCCAGACATACCAGTCGGCTTTGTCGTTCAGCCGGTCCTTGCGGCTGATCGCGAAGAACGGGTGCTGGTCCGAGGTGTGGCTCAGGACCTGGTCGATGATCACCTTCAGACCGAGGTCATGCGCGCGGGCGATCAGCGCGTCGAAGTCGGCCAGCGTGCCGAAGACCGGATCGACCTCGCAGTAATCGCTGACGTCATAGCCCATGTCCTTCATCGGGCTGCGGAAGAAGGGCGAGAGCCAGACGGCATCCACCCCAAGCTCTGCCAGATAGGGCAGCCGCCGTGTGATACCGGGCAGGTCGCCCACGCCGTCGCCGTTCGAATCCTGGAACGACCGGGGATAGACCTGATAGGTCACGGCGCCACGCCACCAGTCGGACATTTCCCACCCCCTGTTCGCAATCGCGACCGGGCCATAGCGGGGGGCGTCGCGCCACAAAAGTCCAAAGCGTTTTTGGCCCCATCGAATCCGGCAGGCTGCGGCACATCCGCCACGAAATTCCGGGCGGCCGGTCGCAGGATCAGCATTCGTTGCTGTAACCATCACAATTCTCCATTTGACGCCCGCTGCCCGGCGGCGCAGGTTCCGCCTCCGCCGCCCGGAGACCGACATGACCAAAACCCCGCTGATCACCCCCGTCCTGATCGCCGGTTGCGTGATCCTGATGATCTCTTTCGCAATCCGCGCCAGCTTCGGCGTGTTCCAGATCCCCGTCGCGACCGAGTTCGGCTGGCCCCGTGCCGATTTCTCGATGGCCATCGCGATCCAGAACCTCGCCTGGGGGATCGGGCAGCCGGTGTTCTCGGCCTTCGGCGAGCGGTTCGGCGACCGCAAGACCATCGTGATCGGGGCAATCCTGTATTCCATCGGCCTGCTGCTTTCGGCCTATGCGATCACCCCGGGACAGCATCAGGCGCTGGCGATCCTGGTCGGCTTCGGCATCGCGGGCACCGGCTTTGGCATCATCCTGCCGTTGATCGGGCGCGCGGCAAGCCCGGAACGGCGCAGCCTGACGCTGGGGATCGGGTCGGCCATCGGGTCGGCCGGGCAGGTGTTCGGCCCGCCGGCGGCCGAGATCCTGCTGCAGAGCTTTCCCTGGCAGACCGTGTTCCTGATCTTCGCCGTCGTCATTCTGCTGACGCTGCTGGCGCTGCCCATCCTGAAACCCGCCGCCAAGACCCACGCACACGCCGAGCCGCACGAGCCGATGATGACGGTTATCAGCCGGGCACTGCGCGACCCGTCCTACATGATGATCTTCCTTGGGTTCTTTTCCTGCGGCTATCAACTGGGCTTCATCACCGCGCATTTCCCGGCCTTCATCACCGAGGTCTGCGGGCCGATCGATCCGGGCGGGATGCTGGCCGGGATCGGCATTTCCACGACCTCGGCGCTTGGCGCCTCAGCCATCGCGGTGATCGGCATCGCCAATATCGGCGGCTCGGTTCTGTCGGGCTGGATGGGCGGCCATTTCCCGAAGAAATACCTGCTGGCCGCAATCTATACCGGGCGGACATTGGCCTCGGCGGCATTCATCCTGTTGCCGATGACACCCGCCAGCGTGCTGATCTATTCCGCCGTCATGGGCTCGCTCTGGCTGGCGACCGTGCCACTGACCTCGGGCCTTGTCGCGCAACTTTACGGGGTGCGCTACATGGGCACGCTCTACGGCTTCGTCTTCCTGTCGCATCAGATCGGCAGCTTCCTCGGCGTCTGGCTGGGCGGCAGGATGTATGACCTGAACGGCGACTACACGCTGGTCTGGTGGATCGGCGTCGGGGTCGGGGCCTTCTCGGCGATTGTCCACCTGCCGATCCGGGAACGGGGGATGGTGGCGCAGGCAGCCTAGTCTTGCGTCATCGGCTGAACGATCAGCACCTCCAGATCGCGGTCGGGTGCGTAGTCGGTCTTCTCGATCACAAAGGTCGTCGGGCCAGTCTTCCTCACCCCCTCGGCACAGAGCGAGATCACGTTCTTCGGATCGCCCTTGTCCAGCGTCAGGGTGAACTTGCCGATCGGCCCGGCCCAGCTGTTCGCGGTGCGCAGGACGTAAGCGATGTTCCAGGCGGTGCCGTAATTGCCGAACTCGTCGCCCTGCGGATTCTGCAGCGCCCTGGCCATCGCCTTCGAGGTGCCGGTATCGATGCAATACTGGCCGACAAGATAGGTCTGGTAGTCCTCGGGCGGGTCGGTCCAGTAGAACAGTCCCCCCGGCGGGCGGTTGGTATAGCTGTGGCTGACTGTCACCGCTTTCCCGGCGGGGAAGGTCTGCGTCCAGTGATAGCGCGTGACGATGGACCAGGCACCCCAGACGTCGGGCGGGACGTTTTGCGCCGGATCGCCCGCATAATATTCCGCCAGCCCCAGCGCGGCGAGTTCGCTGCGCTTTTGCTCGGGAAAGGACAACAGCACCTCGCGCACCGTCATGTAGTCAAGCGTCAGCGGGATGCCCAGACGTTCCAGCTCTGCCGTCACCTCGCGTCCGGGGTTGTCATATTGCTTCGAGGGAGGATCGGCCTCGTCGTAACCTGCTTCCAGCACCGCGATCCGGTCGATGGTCACGGCGACCGGCTGGCCGTCGACCATGGCAGTGAAGCCCACGACATCGGGCCGGGTCAGGTCTTCGGGCAGGTTCATCATCGACTCGTAGCCGGACCAGACGGCAATGGGCGGCAGGGGGAAGATCACCTCTCCGGTGACGTCGGTGTCGGTGGTGTTGCGGAAGACATAATCGACGGCGACAGTGTCGATGCCGATGAAAAGCCGTTCTTCCTCCATCGCCACGGCCTCGGTCTGGTCGAAGGTCAGGCCGGTGGCCGAAAGCCCGCCGAAGCCGTCATTGGCAAGACCGGGCGTCGCGAGGATGAGGGCGGGGACAAGCGAGAGACGCATCGAAACCTCCACAGGCATTGCGCGCATCTGACGCCGGGTTCGGAATTCCCGCAAGCCCTGCCGATGCCGGAGTCTTCGTTGAAATCGGCCTTGCGCCCGGACTGCGCGCTTGCCACAACCGGAAGGCATCGAAAGGCCCGCCCCATGCGCATCGGCATTGCCGCCCTGATCCTGGCCTATGTTCTCAGCCAGTTCTACCGCGCCTTTCTGGCCGTGCTGACCCCGGTGCTGAAGGCGGATCTCGGGGTCACGGCGGCGGACTTGGCCTCGGCCTCGGGCTGGTGGTTCCTGGCCTTTGCCGCGATGCAGGTGCCCATCGGGCTCTGGCTGGACAAGGTGGGACCGCGGCTGACCACCGGGGTGCTCATGGCAGTGGCGGCGGGCGGGGCGGTCGTGTTCGGGCAGGCCACCGGAGCCTTGCAGATCAAGCTGGCGATGGTGCTGGTCGGGGCGGGCTGCGCGCCGGTGCTGATGGCCAGCTATTTCATCTTCGCCCGCCAGTTTTCGCCCGCCGTCTTCGGGACGCTGGCCGGAATCACCATCGGCATCGGGTCCCTGGGCAATGTCGCGGCCTCGCTGCCGCTGTCGGCGGCGGTTGCGGCCTTTGGCTGGCGCGAGACCGTGCTGGGCCTTGCCGCGATCACCGGAGCCGTCGCGCTCGCGATCCTGGTGCTGGTGCGCGATCCGCCACGGCTGTCGACGGCGCGGAACGGCTCGCTTCTGGACCTGCTGCGCATCCCGGCTTTGTGGCCGATCCTGGCGATGATGGTGGTCTGCTACATGCCCATCGCCGGGCTGCGCGGGCTATGGGTCGGCCCCTATTTCGCCGATGCCCATGGCGCGGATCAAGCCGAGATCGCCAGGATCAGCCTGTGGATCGGGCTGGCCATGGTCGCCGGTAACTTTGCCTATGGGCCGATGGACCGCTGGCTTGGCACTAGAAAGTGGCTGATCTTCACCGGAAATGCCCTGACCCTGGCCTGTCTTGTCGGCCTGTGGTGGTTCGCCGCCGGCTCACCGGCCATTTCAACCGGGCTTCTGGTTGCCGCCGGATTCTTCGGCGCGAGCTTTCCGATGGTCATCGCGCATGGCCGGGCGTTCTTTCCGCCGCAGCTTATGGGCCGGGGGGTCACGCTTCTGAACCTGTTTGGCATCGCACCTGTCGGGATTGCCCAGATCCTCACCGGGCGCATCCATGCCGCGACCGAGGCTGTCACCCCCGCCGCGCCGTTTCAGGCGGTGTTCCTGTTCTTTGCCATCGCCACAGCCGTCGGCCTTGCCGTCTATCTTTGGTCACAGGACCGGACCGACTGACGCGGCGGCGTCGAATCCGCTTCCCCCTCCGCACCATTCACGCTAACAGCCGCCCGTCCCGAGGTCCGGGACAGACAAAGGAGAACCCCGATGGGCTACAAGGTCGTCGTCGCGGGTGCCACGGGCAACGTGGGCCGCGAAATGCTGAACATCCTCGCCGAGCGCGAGTTCCCGGTGGACGAGATCGCCGTTCTGGCGTCGCGCAAGTCGCTCGGCACTGAAGTCAGCTTTGGCGACAAGACTATCAAGACCAAGGACCTGGACACTTTCGACTTCACCGGCTGGGACATTGCCCTGTTCGCCATTGGCTCGGACGCGACCAAACTTTATGCCCCGAAGGCCGCTGCGGCGGGCTGCGTGGTGATCGACAACTCCTCGCTTTACCGCTACGACCCCGATGTTCCGCTGATCGTGCCGGAAGTGAATGCGGACGCGATCCACGGCTATGCCAAGAAGAACATCATCGCCAACCCGAACTGTTCGACCGCGCAGATGGTTGTCGCGCTGAAGCCGCTGCATGACCGGGCGAAGATCACCCGCGTCGTGGTGTCCACCTACCAGTCCGTTTCGGGCGCGGGCAAGGAAGGCATGGACGAGCTTTGGGATCAGACCAAGGCGGTCTACAACCCGACCTCGGAAGTGCCGCCGAAGAAATTCTCCAAGCAGATCGCCTTCAACGTGATCCCGCATATCGACGTCTTCCTCGACTCGGGCGAGACCAAGGAAGAATGGAAGATGGTGGCCGAGACGAAGAAGATCCTCGACCCGAAGATCAAGGTCACGGCGACCTGCGTCCGGGTTCCGGTCTTCGTCGGCCATTCGGAAGCGATCAACATCGAGACCGAAGAGTTCCTGGACTGGCAGGAAGCCCAGGACATCCTGCGCGAAGCCCCCGGCATCATGCTGGTGGATAAGCGCGAGCCCGGCGGCTACATCACCCCCATCGAATGCGTGGGCGAATTCGCCACCTATGTCAGCCGCGTGCGGCAGGACAGCACCATCGAGAACGGGCTGAACCTGTGGTGCGTGTCCGACAACCTGCGCAAGGGGGCGGCACTGAACGCGGTGCAGATCGCCGAGCTTCTGGGGTCCAAGGTTCTGAAGAAGGGCTGATCCGTTCGATCTTGAACCAATGGGGTCCCGGCGAAAGCCGGGGCCTTTTTCTTTGGCGGCGCCTGATCCAACCCGTGACGCAGGCCACAGGCCGATCCTTGGGACAGGTTTCCCGCCCTTGCCGCGCGCGTCACCCCCGGCCTACCCTGCGCCCGACATCAACCGAAAGGCCCCGCCGATGCGCGCGCTTGTTGCCGCCCTGCTTGCCACCACCGCCCTGCCCGTCTGCGCCGACACCATCGCGGCGACCAGTCGGATCACCGCCGTCACCGTCTACCCCGATGGTGCGAAGCTGACGCGCGAGGTGACGTTCACCGCCCCGGCTGCCGGAAGCCATGAGCTTCTGGTCACCGACCTGCCCTATGACAGCGACCCCGGCCTGATCCGACTGGCCCCGTCCGAGGGCCTGCAAGTCGGAGCCTTCGCCTTGCGCGCCGACCGCCTGCCCCCGCGCGAGGACCCGCTGACCCCGGAACAACAGGCGGCAAAAGCTGCCGTCGAGGCGGCCGAAGCCGTTGCCGACCAGACCGCACTGGCGCTGGAGGCGGTCAATGCCAGGGTCGAGGCGGCGGATGCCCAGGTGCGGTTCCTGTCGTCCTTCTCCGGCGCGCTGCCGGACGGGGCGACACCCGACACGATCAAGTCGATGGCCGCGATGATCGGCACCGAGACGCTGATCGCCCGTCAGGCCGCACTGGCCGCCAAGGCCGAACTGTCACCCGCCCGGAAGGCTCTGACCGAGGCCCAGGAGGCCTTGGCCAAGGCGCAAGCGGGCTATGACGCGCTGCCTTCGGTGGACATGGATTACACGGCGCTGTCGGTGGCCGTGACGGCGGCGGCGGCGGGCGAAGAGACCGTCACCGTCACGCAATATGTCGGCAACGCCAGCTGGCGCCCGGTCTATGACCTGAACCTGACGCGCGCGGACGGCGATGCGCTGACCCTGAACCGCGCCGTCCTTGTCACCCAATACACGGGTGAGGACTGGGCGGGCGTCGCGCTGACGCTTTCGTCCTCGCGCCCCGCCGAACAGGCCGCGCCCTCGCAGCTCTGGCCGGAGTTGCGCAGCATCGGGCCGGAGGTTGAGGCCGAGGATCTGGCGCGCAAGGCGCTGGGTGGCGCGGACATGACCATGCTGCCCGCACCCGTCGCCGAGGCTGCCCCTGCCTCCATCACCGCCGGCATGGCCATCGAAGGCGATACCGTCGTCTACACCTATCCCGAACCCGTCACTGTCGCGACCGGGGCCGAGGACCTGCGGCTGGCGCTCGACAGCCTGGACTTCACCCCGGTGGTCGAGGCGGTCGCGGTCCCGCGCCTCGACAAGACCGCTTTCGTCATGGCGAGCTTCACCAATGCCAGCGACGAGCCGCTGTTGCCCGGTCAGGCGATGCTGTTCCGCGAGGGGGTGTTGGTCGGTTCGACCTGGCTGGATGTCATCGCGCCCGGCGTCGAGACCGACGTGGGCTTCGGCGCGATCGAGACGCTGACCGTGAAGCGCCAGATGCCGAAGCGGGCGGGGGGCGAGACGGGGGTGTTCACCAGCGCGAACCAGCAAAGCGAAAGCGCGGTGATCACGGTCGAGAACACCGGCGATCAGGCCTGGCCGGTCCGCATCCTGGACCAGGTGCCCTACAGTGAACAGGACGACCTCGAGATCGAGGTTTCCGCCAGCCCCGAGCCGACCGAAACCGACGTGGAAGGCCAGCGCGGCATCCTCGCCTGGGAATTCGACCTTGCCGCCGGGGGCAAGGAGACGATCACGCTGGAGCAGGTCCTGACCTGGCCCGAGGGCATGGTCCTGCGCTGATCCCTGGCGCCAAAGCGCGAAGGCCGGGCCGCAACGCCCGGCTTTTTCCGTTGCGTCACCCGCCCGACGTGTCGGCACGCGATCTGACTTCACGTCAGCCGCAATCATGACGTGACGTCACAGTGACGTTAACGTCAACTGCTCTGGTATTCTGATCCTGGGGTTCGCATCTGCGCCGCAGCGATGTTTCCCAATGACGAGTTGACCATGAAAAGCGATCTGCCGAACGACGTGATGACCATCCGCGAAATGTGCGAAGCCTATGATGTGACCCCGCGCACGCTGCGGTTCTACGAATCCAAGGAGCTGCTGACCCCGATCCGTGTCGGGACTAAGCGGCTGTTCACCCGGCGCGACCGGGCGCGGCTGGCGCTGATCCTGCGCGGCAAGCGTTTTGGCTTCAGCCTGGAGGATATCCGGCAGACGCTGGACCTGTACGACCGCGACGGCGGGAAGACCGCCCAGCGGCAGAAAGCCTATGAGCTGGCCATGAAGCGGTTGGCCGAGATGGAGGCCCAGCGCGCCGAGCTGGATGTGGCCATCGCCGATCTCAAGGCCGAACTGGGCGATGCCGAAGCCAAGGGCCTGGTGCCCCGGCGCGCGGCCTGAACGACCCGCACCTCCGGGTGCGGCACCAACAAGGGAAGAGGAGCCTGCAATGCCGACCTATACCGCCCCCGTGAAGGACATGCAGTTCCTTCTGCACGATCTGCTGAAGATCAGCGAGGCCGGGATTCCGGGCTACTCCGATCTTGACCGCAGCTTCACCGAGGCGGTGTTCGACGAGGCGGCGAAGGTCGCGCAGGACATCCTGACGCCCCTGAATGCCGTGGGCGATGTCGAGGGCTGCACACTGGAGAACGGCGTGGTGCGCACGCCCAAGGGGTTCAAGGAGGCGTTCCACACGCTTTCGCAAGGCGGCTGGATGTCGCTGGACGCAAGCCCTGACTATGGCGGGCAAGGCCTGCCCTATCTGATGCATACGGCGGTGAACGAAACCTTCGTCTCGGCCAACATGGCGTTCAACATGTATCAGGGTCTGACCCACGGGGCCTATTCGGCAATCCTGGTGCATGGGACCAAGGAGCAGAAGGCGAAATGGCTGCCGAAGCTCGTCACCTGCGAATGGACCGGCACGATGAACCTGACCGAGCCGCATTGCGGCACCGATCTCGGGTTGCTCAGGACCAAGGCGGAACCGCAGGCGGATGGGTCCTACAAGATCACCGGGCAGAAGATCTTCATCTCGGCCGGCGATCACGACATGGCCTCGAACATCGTGCATCTGGTGCTGGCCAAGGCACCGGGCGGCGGCGAGGGGACGAAGGGGATCAGCCTCTTCATCGTGCCGAAAGTGCTGGTGAACGACGACGGCTCGCTTGGTGCGCGCAATGCCGTGTCCGTCGGCAAGGTCGAAGAGAAGATGGGCATCCACGGCAACGCGACCTGCGTGATGAACTATGACGGCGCGACCGGCTGGCTGCTGGGCGATCTGCACAAGGGCATGAAGGCCATGTTCACCATGATGAACGAGGCCCGGCTTGGCGTGGCTCTGCAAGGCTATGCCGTGGCCGAGCCCGCCTATCAGAATGCCGTCGCCTATGCGAAGGACCGCCTGCAGGGCCGCGACGTGACCGGGGTGAAGAACCCGACCGGCCCGGCCGACCCGCTGATCGTCCACCCCGACATCCGCCGCAACCTGATGGAGCAGAAAAGCTTTATCGAAGGCGCCCGCGCGCTGACCTACTGGGGCGCGACACTGATCGACCGTGCCCATACCGGCGATATGGCGGCGGACGGGCTGGTCGGGTTGTTGACCCCGGTGCTGAAGGGGTTCCAGACCGACAAGGGGTTCGAGATGGCGGTGCAGGCCCAGCAGATCTATGGCGGGCATGGCTATATCGAGGAAACGGGCATGTCGCAGTTCGTCCGCGACGCCCGCATTGCCCAGATCTACGAAGGTGCCAATGGCGTGCAGGCGCTGGACCTCGTGGGCCGCAAGCTGGCGACCGATGGCGGCAAGCATGTGATGGCCTTCTTCGAGATGGTGAAGGCCGAATGCAAGGCGCATGACGGCGACGACCGGATGACGGGTTTCACCGAACCCCTGAAGGCTGCCTCGAAGCAGATGCAGGCGGCGGGCATGTATTTCATGCAGACCGGCATGAAGAACCCCAATGCGGCGCTGGCCGGGTCCTATGACTTCATGCATCTGATGGGCCATGTCTGCCTGGGCCTGATGTGGACCCGGATGGCGAAGGCCGCCTATACCGCGCTGGACGTAGGGGCCTCTGACCGCAGCTTCTACGAGACCAAGATCGCGACGGGGCGCTTCTACATGGCCCGCCAGCTGCCCGCCTGCACCATGCATCTTGCCCGCATCGAATCCGGTGCCGAGCCTGTGATGGCACTTGCCGCCGAGGCGTTCTAGGCTTCATCCCGAAGGCGGGCCTGACCGGGGATCACCCGGAAGGCTCGCCTCCCTGCAACAACCTTCGGGAGGACGGCATGAAGCTCTACTGTTTCGGCGAAAGCGGCAACGCCTACAAATGCGCTCTGGCGCTGACGCTTTCGGACACCGACTGGGAGCCGGTCTTCGTCGACTTCTTCAAGGGCGAGGCGCGGTCGCCGGAGTTCCGCG
>JAGPEG010000237.1 GCA_018057165.1 Tabrizicola sp. | reverse complement strand
CCCCCCGACCATGGTCATCGCCATCATCCGGCCGCGTGTCGTATCCATTCCGATCCGTTCCTGCCCATCGCCCGTCGCATAGCATGAGGCCAAGGCCGGGGCCTAGAGCCTGCAAAGTGCGCGACGAGTAGACTCACCCTGCCGCCGCCTTTCGCGCATTCATCGCGCCGCGCCGCGCCCGGCGGATGAACACCTTCTCCTCGTCCGGCAAATCCTTGCCCAGCCGCAGCATCGCATCCGCCGCCCGGATCACCAGCCCATGCCGTCCCCGGTTCGCCGCCGCCGCCAGAAGCGCACGCTGCCATTTCGTCACCGACCGCCGCGCGCGGTAGGCCCGCCAGAACTCAGGCCCGGCCCCGTCCCCCTGCACCAGCGCGTCGATCAGCAGCGGAAAGCTCCCGGTCTTCAGCACCACCCGGATCGCTTCATGCGTCGCGAAGGGCACCGGCAGAAGCTGGACATTCGCCCCCGCCAGCCGCGCGGCATGGGCGCGGTCCTCGGGCACCATCGGGTCATAGACCACCACCGCCCGCCGGATGTAGGGCACCGCCGCCGCCGCATCCAGAAACGGCATCCCCTCCCAGTTCGACCGCTTCACCGCAAAGGGAAACCGCGCCTCATAGGGCGCGATGGCCTTGTTCATCGTGGTCTGCGGCGAAAAGGCCAGCACCCGGGCCTCGGGGATCAGCGGCGCAAAGTTCAGCGCGGCGAAGCCCCCCATCGAAGCCCCGGTCAATACCACCCGCCGGAAGCGCCGGAAGAAACCCCGCTCCTCAAGGCCCCGCAGCAGCGTCGGTGCGGTCGGCTGGCGGAACCAGTCCTTCGCATGGCTTTGCACCCCCAGCACCGCATGCCCCATCGGCTCCAGCCGCTTCCAGGCCCAGGGGCCGCGCGGCCAGCCTTCGTCGATGGTGGCGAGATTGTCGAAGGACACCACCAAAGCCCCGTCCAGATCAGGCCCGCCCCCCTCGAACCACAGGTTCGCATGGTCGCCCCGGATCAGGAACCGCCGCGCCGTCGCAGCCGCGTCCAGCCCCAGCTCGGGCGGGATGTCCAGCGGCGGCGGACCCACGGCGTCCATTCAGTAGGTCCAGCGCAGATAGCGGCGCAGCGCGGCCAGCGCGGCCCGGTCTTCCGGGTCGTCCGAACCCGGCAGGCAGCGGTCGGGCCAGAACAGCACCTCATGCAGTTGCGACTGGCCCAGAAGCTTCGCCAGCCCACCCCGGTTCGACCGGCAGCCGATGAAGAAATCCGCCTGCTGCGCCAGGCCCGGAACCTTTCCCGCCACCTCCGCCACCGCGTCCCCCAGGCCCAGCCGCAGGCTTCGCCCGTCAAAGCCCAGCACGGCCAGCTTCACCCCCCGGCCCCTCGGCACCGGCAGCCGCACCTCGACCGTACTCAGCTTGTCCTTGGCCAGAAGCTGCCCCTCGCTTTCGGTCAGGAAGATCATGTTCTGCGCCTGCCCCGCGAAGACCGAGGCCAGCGTCTTCGCCTCGCCGTCCGAACGGTAGATCACGGCCACGGTGAAGGCCTCGACCTCGGGGGCAAAGCCCGGCAGGGTGAAGCCGCAGTTCACCCCCTCCTGACAGACCAGCGCGCCCGGCGGCCCGGCCTCGAACCGGCTGTTCCCGGTGTTTGGCCCCGCCGCCACCGCCTCGACCGCCATCCGCGCTTCCCGCCAGCCGGTGATTGCCTCGCCCGAGCGGACCAGATCTTCCTCGCGGGCAATGAAGCGTGCGCCACCGCTGCGCAGGACCATCTGCGACAACAGCTGGTCCTCGCCCCCGATCAGCGCGCCCGGCGGCAGCTTCATCGCCAGTTCAAGCATCATCCCTCCACCTTGCGGTCATCTTGCCGGGGGCCAGGGCTTGCCGCAAGACCGCCCGACCGGCCCTGGCGCGCCGTCCCACGGACCATCGGCATCACCTGCGCCAGGATCGCGGCGCCGAAGGCCGCATTGTGATGCTCGAAATCCTGCTTCGCCGCATGGCCGTCCACCGCATAGGCCGTGCTGGTGAACATACCCTGCGCCACCGTTTCCTCGGGCTGGCTGAGCAGCGTGATGCCATCCTCCGCCGCAGCCGCCTTGAGGATGCGCCAGAACTCCGGCACCCGGTCGGGGATCAGCGCCGCGATTTCGGGCGGGATGGCAGAGACGAAGGCCTCGGCCCCTTCGGTGTAATAGGCGGTCGGCGCCAGCAGGATGCGCGCGGTCCCGCTTGCCGCCAGCCCCCGAGCCAGCCGATAACCCAGATGCCGACGCATGTCGTCGCTCAAGATGCGCCGCTGCAGGCCCTCGCTCACCAGCGGACCGGCGGACAGAAGCGCCAGAACCCGCTGGAACAGCCGCCAGATATAGACCCGCGCGCCCATCACCAGGATCACGTCGAAATCGGCCGCAGGCAGGAAGGTCCGCCCCTTCGCGTTGAACTTGGCAAAGCGCATCGCGGTGAAATCGTCCTTCGGGTAGATCGCCCCGTCGCGCGCCTCCAGATAGCGGAACCGGCCCCCGACATGGCCCCAGTATTCCAGATCGATGCCCGAGACATCGACCAGCCCCTGCATTTCCGCCTGTTTCAGACAGGCATAGTGGCTGTCACCAAAGATGCAGAACCGCGGCAGCCGGTCAGCCATGGCGCTGATCCGGCGCGAAAGCCGCCAGGATCTCCTCTTCGCAGCGCAGCTCCTCGGCCTCGGTCAGCTCGGGCTCCACAGCCTCGACCGGCTCGGGCGCCGGGGTCGGCGGTGCTGCCGGGGGGACAGCGGTCGCGCCGCCAAAAGCTGCCGCCTGGTCGCGGAAGAACTGCGCCATCACATGATCGACCCCCTCAGGCAGGACCGACCGCAGGTTCGGCGCAAAGAACCGCCCCCGATAGGCCGGGTGGGTGATGATCTCGTAGGACGGAAAATAGTCCACCCTCCGGTGCGCCGCGACCATTTCCGATGCCACCGCGCGCAAAAGCGATTTCGAATGACTCGTCGCGGTCAGCACATGGCTCTGCGAAGCCGTAGCCGTCAGCGGCACCGGCGACACCGTCAGCAGCAGCGCCAGCCGCCGGTTCGCCCGGACAATCAGCCGCAGCGCCGCTATCATGTCGGCCATCAGCGCGCCGAACCCGTGGTTCACGAAGCCATGCGCCCCTTCGTCGAACACCCCCGCCAGCGTGCCGGGGCAGACCGCATATTCCACCCCCGTCGCCCGATCCTGCCAGGCCTC
>JAGPEG010000236.1 GCA_018057165.1 Tabrizicola sp. | reverse complement strand
TATCCAAAGCGCCATGCTGGTCGTGTGGATTGTGTTGAACATCACTGCCTATGTTTACCGGTGGGATCCTTATCCATTTATCCTGCTCAATCTGGCGATGTCGTTTCAGGCGGCTTATGCCGCGCCTGCGCCGCACCGCCGAAGCGTCGAGGCCTGTCCTTGGCGCGGTGTTCCTGGTCATCGGCCTTGGCCTTTATCTCGGCTGGAACCACCCCATCGAGGCTTGGGCGCTGAAGCATCTTCCCGCCTGGCTTGTCGATCTTTCCGTATCCATCTGACCCCCTGAAGGAGACCCGAATGCACCGCCGCAGCTTTCTTGCCCTGACCCCCGCCCTGTTGCTGCCCCGGATGGCACTTGCCGCCGACCGGGTCTTTTACGAACCCGGCAACGCCGAGGCCGAAATGAAGGCGGGCAAGGTCGTGTTCCTGGATTTCTGGACCAACTGGTGTTCGACCTGCGCCGCACAGAACCGGGTGATCGACCGCTTGCGCGCCGGCAACCCCGCCTATGACAAGGCGATCAGTTTTTACACGGTCGATTGGGATGTCCATGCCGAATCCCGGCTGTCGACCGACCTGAAGATCCCCCGCCGCTCGGTCCTGAGAACGGCGGTGAGAAAGTCTTCCACGGTAGCGGCGGGATGAGCCCGCTGCGGGCGGCGTAATAGTCGTCCACTTATGTCCTTTCTGCAGGCTGCAGGGAGGGCGGGAGGATTTTTACCGTGGACATGTATCGGAAGGTTCGGCTGGCCTGTTCGGAGGGCATGAGCCAGCGCGAGGCGGCGCGGCATTTCAACATCTCGCGCGACAGCGTAGCCAAGATGATGGCGTTCTCGGTTCCGCCGGGCTACCGGCGGAAGGCGGCGGTGAAGCGCCCGAAGCTGGATGGCTTCACCGGGATCATCGATAGCTGGCTGGAGGGCGACCCTGAGGTCCACCGCAAGCAGCACCATACGGCGAAGCGGGTGTTCGAGCGGCTCAAGGCCGAGCACGGTTTCACCGGCGGCTACACGATCGTGAAGGATTACATGCGGGAGCGCGAACGGCGCGGCCGCGAGATGTTCGTGCCGCTGGCGCATCCGCCCGGTCATGCCCAGGCCGATTTCGGCGAAGCGACAGTCATCATCGGCGGTGTCGAGCAGAAGGCGCATTTCTTCGTCATGGACCTGCCGCACAGCGATGCCTGCTACGTGCGGGCCTATCCGGCGGCGACAGCGGAGGCCTGGGTTGATGGCCACGTCCAAGCCTTTGCGTTCTTCGGCAAGGTGCCCGTGTCGATCCTTTACGATAACGATCGATGCCTGGTGGCGAAGATCCTGCCCGACGGCACGCGGCAACGCGCCAGGCTCTTCAGCGGTTTCCTGTCGCATTACCTGTTCCGCGACCGCTATGGACGGCCGGGCAAGGGGAACGACAAGGGTAATGCCGAGGGCTTGGTCGGCCTCTCCCGCCGCAACTTCATGGTGCCGATCCCCCGGTTCGCGACGTGGGACGCGTTCAACGCCTATCTGGAGGATCAGTGCCGCAAGCGTCAGGCTGACGTGCTTCGCGGCCAATCGGAGACCATCGGTCAGCGCCTTGCGCGGGATCTGACGGCCATGGCCGAGTTGCCAGCCGCGTCGTTCGATGCCTGTGATCAGACCACGGGTCGGGTCAGCTCTCAGTCGCTGGTGCGTTACAAAACCAACGATTACTCGGTCCCGGTCGCCTATGGCCACCGGGATGTCTGGGTGCGCGGCTACGTCGATCAAGTGGTGATCGGCTGCCGCGGCGAAGTGATCGCCAGGCATCCGCGCTGCTACGACTGCGAGGACATGATCTTCGATCCGATCCACTACCTCCCGCTGATTGAGAGGAAGATCAACGCACTAGACCAGGCGGCGCCGCTGGCCGAGTGGGACCTGCCGCCCGAGTTCGCAACCCTGCGCCGCCTGATGGAGGCACGCATGTTGAAGATGGGGCGGCGCGAGTACGTGCAGGTCCTGCGCCTGCTCGAGACCTTTGGCATCGATGATCTCCATGCCGCAGTGAAGCGGGCCCTGAAGCTGGGGGCGGTCGGCTTCGACGCCGTCAAGCACCTGGTGCTCTGTCAGGTCGAGAAGCGGCCCCCCAGGCTTGACCTCGACATCTATCCCTACTTGCCGCGCGCAAACGTCGAGACCACTTCGACCGCCAGCTATATGTCGCTGATGTCGGAGGCGGCAGAATGACCGAGGCCCCCAAGATCCTGCTCGCCCATCATCTCAAGACGCTCAAGCTGCCCACCTTCCTGCGTGAGTATGAGAAACTGGCGCGCCAATGTGCCGCCGAGGGGCTGGATCATGTTCAATTCCTCGCCCGTCTGGTCGAACTCGAGCTGATCGACCGTGAGAGGCGAATGATCGATCGCCGCATCAAGGCCGCGAAGTTCCCGGCAACCAAGAGCCTCGACAGCTTTGACTTCAAGGCGATCCCCAAGCTGAACAAGATGCAGGTGCTGGAACTTGCTCGCTGCGAATGGATCGAACGGCGTGAGAACGTGATCGCCCTCGGGCCCAGTGGAACCGGCAAGACCCATGTTGCCCTCGGTCTTGGTCTGGCGGCCTGCCAGAAGGGGATGTCGGTCACCTTCATCACCGCCGCAGCATTGGTCAACGAGTTGATGGAAGCCCGCGACGAGCGCCGCCTGCTGCGTTTCCAGAAGCAGGCGGCCGCGGTCAAGCTGCTCATCATCGACGAACTGGGCTTTGTGCCGCTGTCCAAGACCGGCGCCGAGCTTCTGTTCGAGATGATCTCGCAGCGCTATGAGCGCGGCGCCACGCTCATCACCAGCAATCTGCCCTTCGACGAATGGACCGAGACCTTCGGGACAGAACGGCTGACGGGCGCGCTCCTCGACCGGCTGACCCACCACGTCAACATCCTCGAGATGAACGGCGAAAGCTACCGGCTCGGCCAAAGCCGCGCCCGGAAGACCGCACCAAGCACCTGATCATCCGTTGCAGGATTGGCCCTCCAGGCCAATGCGCCATGGCCCGCGCCAGCTACATGACCAGCGCGCGTGCCATGGCGCTTGGCACCCCACCACTGGCCTGGTTTTGCGCCGCCGCGTGGCCGGTTTTGTCTCCGCCGTTGACACCTCCAACCCTTCGGTTGCAACTGCCTCGGCATAGATGAAGTTCGAGGCCCCCATCGCCGCGACGAACAACTTCATCGCATGGACTTCACCCGTTCCGGGGTCCGTAACGTCGATCGTGTCGCCAGC
>JAGPEG010000235.1 GCA_018057165.1 Tabrizicola sp. | reverse complement strand
GTAAGCGTCCGGTCTGACCGCTACCCGTTCCATTTCCAAGGCAGCAGGTCGTCGACCTTGGTGATCTTGTAGTCTGGGATACGGGCGAGGGTGTCGGCGAGCCAGGCGTGGGGATCGACGGCGTTGAGCTTGGCTGTCTCGATCAGGGTGTAGGCGATGGCGGCGGCCTTGCCGCCAGCTTCGGAACCGACGAAGAGGTAGTTCTTCCGGCCGAGGGCGATGGCGCGCATGCCGCGTTCGGCGGCGTTGTTGTCCAACTCTAGGATGCCATAGTCGAGGTAGGGTCGCAGGCGGTCCATTCGGGTGAGGGCGTAGCGGATGGCGGCCGCGAGCGGGGATTTGCCCGAGATTTCCGTCAGTCTCATGGCCAGCCATCGCTCCAGATCGTCAAAGACCGGGGCGGCATGGGCTTGTCGCAGTTCGGCGCGGCGGTCTGGCGGCGACCCTCTGGCTTCCTTTTCCACGGCGTAGAGTTGGGCGATCCGGCCGATGGCCTCTTCGGCGATCGGGGAACCCTGCGATCGGTGGATGTCGACGAACTTGCGCCGCACATGCGCCATGCAGGCGACCTCGCGGATTGCGCCGGTTCGGTAGAGGTCTTCGAACCCGGCATAGCCGTCGGCATGCATCCAGCCGCGGAAGCGGGCGAGATGGTCCTTCGGGTGCTGGCCCTTGCGATCACCGGAGAAGCGATACCAGGCGGCCGGTGGGGCCTGCCCGCCCCACGGTCGTTCGTCGCGGGCATAGGTCCAGAGCCGTGCCGTCTGGGTCTTGCCGGTGCCGGGGGCCAGCATGCTGACCGGCGTGTCGTCTGCGAAGATCGCCTCAGCCGACAGAACATGGCGGCCGATGGCGTCGGCCAGGGGTTCCAGCAGGGCGGTGGTCTTGCCGACCCAGTCGGCCAGCGTCGAGCGATCAAGATCAAGGCCTTCGCGGTCGAAGATCTGGCTCTGGCGATACAGGGGAAGATGGTCGGCGTATTTGCTGACCAGCACATGGGCCAAGAGACCCGGCCCGGGGCGACCACGTTCAATGGGGCGCGAGGGCAGCGAGGCTTGGACGAAGCGTTCACAGCAGGCGCAGGTCAGCCGGGGGCGCACGATCCGGTTCACTATGAAGCGGCCGGGGACATACTCCAGTTCTTCGGTGACATCCTCGCCGATCCGGCGCAGGCGCCCGCCACAATCGGCACAGGCCTCGGCGCCCGGCGTCAGTTCCACCTCCATCCGGGGAATGTGATCCGGGATCGGACGACGCTTCGGCTTATCCTTCTCTTCGATGTCCGGCAGCTTCATCCGCGCCGTCATGGCAGCAGCGGCGATCTCGCTGGTCTCGAGGGCCAGTTGCAGCTGTTCGGCGGTCTCGGACGACGCCCCGAACCGGTGCGCCCGGTGCCCCGCCAGCTGGTGGCGCAGCTTCTCGATCAGGATCGCCTGTGCCTTCACCTCGGCCAGAAGCCGCGCGGTGAAGCTGCGCAGCTCCTCGGGGTCTTCCGGCAAGGTCAGGGTCTGATCGAGCATGAAGGAAGTTTATCCCACTGTATTCCTTGTGGGAATCCTTCTCTCGCGGGGCAGGCGATTATCCCGCAGCCAGAGGCCGCCACGTCCGTTCCGGGGCCCGCCAGTCGATGCCTTCTAGCAGCATCGACAGTTGCGCAGGCGACAAAGCCACCTTGCCCTCCTTGGCCGAGGGCCAGACGAACCGCCCCTTCTCAAGCCGCTTCATGAACATGCACGCGCCCTGACCATCCCACCAGATGACCTTCACAAGGTCACCCCGGCGACCACGGAAGACGAACAGATGCCCGCCAAACGGGTCCTGCTTCAGCACCGCCTCGGCCTGTGCCGCGAGCGCCGCAAAGCCCTTGCGCATGTCGGTGACGCCCGCCGCTAGCCAGACCCGCGTGTTGGCCGGAACCGGGATCACGCCGAGAGCCCCCGGATCAGTCGCGCCAGCGCCTCAGGATCATAGCTGCCGCTGATCCGCATCCGGTGACCGCCCGCCAACTCGATCTCGATGTGGTTCTCGGCGGCAGGTGCCGCCGGGGCAGACCTGGTCTCCGCGACGATCTCTACCGGCAGAAAGCGCGCCTCCTCTGCTGGGGGCGCAACCAAGGCAGGGTCCGGCGCATAACGGGGATCGCGCAGCCACTTGAAGATCAGGTTCGCGTTCACCGCGTAGCGTCGCGCCACCTGAGCCACGGACACGCCCGGCGCCGTCGTCTGGAAACAGATCGACCGCTTCTCCTCGTCCGTCCAAAGCCGCTTCGTCCGACGCGCCACGCCATCACCATAGTGTCCACTATCGTTGGTGGACACTATCCGCCTCTCTCACCACGCGGCAGGGCGGTCAGGCCGGACGCTTACGATCTTCGCAGACTTGACGGTCCGGAGATGCTGACTTCTGCTTACATTGGAAATCACTCGGAACGCTCCCAAAATAGGCTCTCTCAGCCTCAGGCCTTGGTGACATTTTCCATTGAAAGCCCGCGTCGGGCCATCGCGTTGCGGGTATCGATGATCGGCAGCCCCAAGCTGGCCAGCGCCGCATAGTCCATCGCGTCATGATCGGTGGCGATCAGCAGAGCGTCGAAGTCGGCGGCGCGCACCTCGGCCATGGGCAACGACTGTTTGCCCAGGAATTGGGGATATTCGCGCATCCGCGGGATCTCGGGAACATGCGGATCATGGAAGGCGACCGTTGCCCCAGCCTCCTGCAACAGCGCCATCAGCCGCATTGCAGGGCTTTCGCGCATGTCGCTGACATTTTTCTTGTAGGCGACGCCCAGGATCAGGACGCGCGCCCGGCTGAGTCCGATGCCCAGCTTCCGGTCCAATACCTCTCTCAGGCGGGCAACTACATGGTTCGGCATGTCCTGGTTGATCTCACCGGCCAGCTCGATGAACCGCGTTGGAAGATCAAACTCACGTGCCTTCCAGGTCAGGTAGAAGGGATCGATCGGGATGCAGTGCCCTCCGAGACCGGGCCCCGGATAGAAGGGCATGAAGCCGAAGGGCTTCGTTGCAGCTGCATCGATCACTTCCCAGATGTCGATGCCCATGGCTTCGTAGATGACCTTGAGTTCATTCACGAGCGCAATGTTGACCGAACGGAAGATGTTCTCGGTGATCTTCACCGCCTCGGCTGTGGCCGACGAAGAAACAGGCACGATCCGCTCGACGACACGACCATAAAAGGCTTCGACCAACTGCCGGGCTTCGGGCCCATCTCCTGCAACCACCTTAGGAA
>JAGPEG010000103.1 GCA_018057165.1 Tabrizicola sp. | reverse complement strand
GCATCACATGGGCAAGGCGGACCTGGCCCATGCCCAGGCCGCCGCCAGCATCCGCGCCTTCATGGCGGAAAAGCGCGAGGGCGGCCTTGATGCCATCGTCATCAACACCTCGGGCTGCGGGACGACGGTCAAGGATTACGGCCACATGTTCCGCAATGATCCCCTGGCCGAAGCGGCCGCGACCGTCGCCGGACTGGCGAAGGACATCAGCGAAGTCCTGACGCAGATCGGCCTGCCGGAAGGCGCGCCGAAGGGCCTGCGGGTGGCCTATCACGCCGCCTGTTCTCTGCAACATGGCCAGCAGATCAAATCCGCCCCGAAGGACCTCTTGAAACGCGCGGGGTTCGAGGTGGTGGAACCCGCCGACAGCCATCTCTGCTGCGGCAGCGCCGGGACCTACAACCTGCTGCAACCCGAGATCAGTGCCGATCTGAAACGCCGCAAGGTGCAGACGCTGGAAGCGAAGGCCCCGCAGGTGATCGCCGCAGGCAATATCGGCTGCATGATGCAGATCGGCTCCGGCACAGCCATCCCCGTCCTTCACACCGTCGAGCTTCTCGACTGGGCGACCGGCGGGCCACAGCCGCGCGCCTTGTCCGGCCTTGGTGAAGCCGGGCCTTGCGCGACCGGCCCCAAATCCGCCAAAGTCCCGGCATAGGACTGAAGACCGCGCGGGAGGGAGGGTTCCATGCGTCACCTCATCCCCGGTCTTCTGGCGGTTCTGCTGGCCCTTCCGGGTGCGGCACGGGCCGATGACGCCGGGCTCCTGAAGCTGGAAACGGCGGACGATTCGCGCGGCTGGGATGCGGTGGGCAAGCTTGTCCTTGGCAAGCAGGGCTTCTGCACCGGAACGCTGATCGGCCCACAACTGGTGCTGACCGCCGCGCATTGCCTGTATGACAAGACCACCGGCGTGCAGCTTCACCCCGAAGAGATCGAATTCCAGGCCGGGTTCCGCAATGGCCGCGCCGTTGCCTACCGCCGGGTCAGCCGCGCCGTCGCCCATCCCGACTACCGCTTCACCGCCGGGGACGCGCTGGACCGGGTGACGGATGACCTCGCACTTCTCGAACTCAGCCAGCCCATCCGCCTGCCCTCGCTCGCCCCCTTCGAGACCGGCGCCGCCCCGGTCGAAGGCGATCCGGTCGGGGTCGTCTCCTATGCGCAATACCGCGAGGAAGCGCCCTCGATCCAGGAATCCTGCGAGGTGCTGGCGGGCCAGCGGCAGGCCCTGATCCTGACCTGCAACGTCGATTTCGGCTCCTCCGGGGCGCCGGTCTTTTCGTTCCGTGACGGGGTGGCCAAGGTGGTCTCGGTGATTTCCGCCAAAGCCGAAGTCGATGGCCGCAAGGTCGCCATCGCCGTCCCGCTGGCCGAGCCGCTGGCAACCCTGCGCGCCGCGCTGGAAGACAGCAAGTCCGGGTCGGCGGCGGGCGTCAACGCGGTCAGCGTGCTGTCCGGCGGCAATGGTGCCGGGGCAAAATTCGTCAAGCCATGAGGATGGTCCTTGCCGCGCTGGTGCTTCTGGCGGGGCCTGCGACGGCCCAGGACAACTCGGGCCTTGAGGAACTGACCACGCGGGACGACCTGCGCGGCTTCGAACCCGTTGGCCGGGTCGACATCGACAATGGCGGCTTCTGCACCGGCGCGCTGATCGCCGCCGACCTGGTGCTTACCGCCGGGCATTGCGTGGTCGAGCGTGACGGCTCCCCGGTCGAGGCCGCGCGGATCACCTTCCGGGCCGGGTTCTCGCATGGCACCTCGCTGGCCGAGGTTCCCGTCGCCCGCACCATCATCGACCCCGCCTACCGCAAACTCGACCCCGCGCCGGTTGAGATGGTCGAACGTGACGTGGCCCTGTTGCAGCTGGCCCAGCCGATTCCAAGCTCGCTGATCTCGCCCTTCACCGTCGCCCGGCCCGGCCCCGGCGGCGAGGTCAGCGTCGTCTCCTATGCCGAGGGGCGGGAAGAGGCGCTGTCCTGGCAGCGGGTCTGCAAGATGATCGGTCGCGAAGACCTGCTGATCGCCTTCGATTGCGAGGTGAGCTTCGGATCGTCCGGCGCGCCGGTGCTTGACCGTTCGGGCTACCGCGCGAAGATCGTCTCGATCATCTCGGCGGGGGGCGACATGGACGGCAAGCCGATTTCGCTGGGCATGGAACTGCCCGAACAGGTCGACCGGCTGAAGGCCGCGCTTCGCAAGGGCGACGCCCTCAGCGTGGCGGCGGATGCCACCGGGGCGACGGCGGGCCTTGCCCCCACGGGGATGCCCGGCAAGCCCGGCAAGCGCATCGTGATGCAGGGCGAGAGCGGAGCCGCGACCAGCGGCGGCGCACGCTTCGTCTCGCCGTGATCGGGGCTTGAAAGCCGATTTCCCGCTTCCTACCTGACAGGTATCCGGGTGCCATGACGGGCCCGGTAGACCCCGCCTTGCCCCCGAAAAGGGAAGGCCCCTGACATCGCTTCCAGGAGGATGACCATGCGCAACCTTGATTTCGCGCCGCTTTACCGTGCCACCGTCGGCTTCGACCGCATCGCCGACCTGATGGACCGGGTGCTGACCACCGACGTGGCCCAGCCGACCTATCCGCCCTACAACATCGAAAAGACCGCCGAGGATGCCTATCGCATCTCGATCGCCGTCGCCGGGTTCACCCCGGACGACCTCAGCGTCGAGGTCAAGGACGGCAGCCTCTTCGTGACCGCCCGCAAGGCCGCCGATGAGGTCGAACGCAGCTATCTGCATCGCGGCATCGCCACCCGCGCCTTCGAGCGCCGCTTTGCCCTGGCCGACCATGTCCGCGTCGCGGGGGCCGTGCATGAACACGGGATGCTCCACATCGACCTCGTCCGCGAAGTGCCCGAGGCGATGAAGCCCCGCCGGATCGAGATTTCGCGTGCAGGCAGCGCGACGAATGTGATCGAGGCGAAGCCCGAAGCGGTGAACTGAGCCGTCCTGATCCGGGACAAAGTGGGCGCGTCGGGCAAACCGGCGCGCTCTTCTTGTCAGGCTTCGGTCAGCCCGTGATAGGCCGAGATCGCCAGCCGTCGCAGCGCATCGCGCGGCAGATCACCCACCAGCGCGCAGCCCAGACCTTCCTCGATCCACCAGAACGCCCGCCGCCCCGGTTCCTCGGCAAAGGCCAGTTCGGTCTCGCCCCCCTCGCGCCGGGTGACATAAAGCGCCAGGCGACGCCCCAGGACATCCTCGTACATCAGCAGCGCCGCAGGCGAGGTCTCGCCGGGCAGCAACCGCCCCCCGATCAGCCGGAACCCGTCCGGTGACAGGTCGGGCGGCCGGATCGGCGTACCCAGGCGCTTCGACAGCCATTTCACCAGATGCGCCTCGTCCTCGGCGCCGACCTCGACCGGATGCGCCACCTCCACCGCATAGGTGGCGAAACTTGCCATCGCCGTCTCAGCCAACCCCGGACCCTCGGGCTGGTACAGGCGCGAGCCGGTCCAGCCGCCCATGAACCCCAGCGCCAGCAAGGCCAGTGCTGCGGCAATGCGCCAGACCCAAGGCGACGAGGGGCGCTCCGCCCCCTTTGCCGCCGTGACCTGCGCCGTCAGCCGGGCCGGCACGGGTTCATCGGCGACCGGGGCGTAAAGTGCGCGCAGCGCCGCGTCCTGCCGGTCCCATTCGGCCAGCTCGCCGGTCAGCGCGGCATCCCCCGCCGCCAGCGCCCGCAGCCGTGCCTGATCCTCGACCGGCCCGTGCCGCAGCCGCAGCGCCTCTTCCGCACTGATCACAGAAGCCTCCGGCATCACTCGCCTGCCTTTCCATGGCGCGGCGCGGTCGTCGCGCGCCCCGTCGCCTGTCGCAACGCCGCCCGCGCCCGCGCCAGCCGCGAGGCGAGCGTGCCCTCGGCGCAGCCCATCACGCTGGCGGCTTCGGCCAGGCTCAACCCCTCCAGCGCCACCAGCAACAGCGCCGCGCGCTGATCGTCCGGCAATTGCCCCATCGCCGCATGAACCTCGGCCAGGGCCAGTCGCCCCTCGGCCAGACGCGCGGCGGGCAGGTCGGGCGGGTCCGGCACCAGCGCCAAAGTCACCGGGGCGGCGCGGTTTCGGCGCAGCCCGTCCCGGAAGCGGTTCAAGAGGATGCGGCAAAGCCAGCCCCGCAACGGCCCGTCACCGCGCCATTGCGCCTGCCGGGCCAGCGCCGCCTCCAGCGTGTCCTGGACAAGATCATCCGCCAGCTCGCGGTCACGCGCCAGGGCCTGCGCAAAGGCGCGCAGGCCCGGAATGGCGGCTTCGATCTCGTCCAGATACGGCATTGCCGCCCTCAGTACTTGACGACGTGCCAGACACCCTTCACGCCATCGCCGGTCATGTCGCCGGGCTTCTGGTCCTTGATCCAGAGGTAAAGCGGCTTGCCGTCATAGGTCCACTGCTTTGTGCCGTCGGTCCGGTCGGTCAGGCCGTATTCTGCATCGGCCACCGCATCCGCTGCAGCGATCAGCGGCGGCCAGTTCACCGCGCAGTCGTCGTAGCAGGCCGACATGCCGCCTTCGTCCTTGTCGAAGGTGTAAAGCGTCATGCCGTTCGCGTCGGTCAGGATGCCGTCCTTTTCCATGATGGCCATGTTCTCGGCCAGCGCAGGCGTGGCCAGAAGCGCCAGAAGCGCAAAGGCATAAGTCGAACGAGTCATCGGAATTCTCCCATCGGGCTTCGCAAGCCGGAAGCCGGGCAGGCAGCCCTTGGCGGCTACCTGCAAGAATGACGCAGCCGGCGCAGGTTTGATCCCGCGCCGGCCCGGCCTTCACGCGCAAGTGATCAGCGGTTCAGGCTTTGCGCCAGCCGCATCAGGTTTACCGCCTCGATCCGGTAGCCGTAGGCATCCTCGCCCCGGTTCGCGAGTGCCAGCGCAATCGCCTCGTCCCAGCCCCAGTCGCTCAGATAGACCGAGCCTTGCAGCAGCTGCCCGAAGCCTGCGATGGCGGCGGCGAAGCGGGTTTCCGTGCTGGCGGCCTCGGTCCCGGTGATCGGGGTTTCCACCAGCGTCGAGGCGTCTTCGCCCGGCGCCTTCCAGCGCAGCCGCAGGAAGCCCAACTCGCCCGCCGTGCCCTCCGCCGGGGCCGCGCCATAGCGCAGCGGATCGGTCAGCAAGGCCTCCGACCCCGGCGCCGTCACCTCGTAGATCGCCGTCACCTGTGTCCCCGCGCCGATCTCGCCCGCGTCGACCTTGTCGTTGTTGAAATCCTCGCGGCGCAGCGACCGGGTCTCATAGCCGATCAGCCGGTATTCCGCGACCGTGGCCGGGTTCCACTCGACCTGGATCTTCACATCATCGGCGATGGGGAACAGCGCCCCGGTCAACTGGTCGACCAACACCTTCCGCGCCTCGGACAAAGTGTCGATATAGGCCGCCGTCCCGTTGCCGTTCTGCGCCAGCGCCTGCATGATCGCGTCATCCAGATTGCCGCGCCCGAAGCCCAGCACCGACAGATAGGTCCCCGTCTCGCGTTTCTTCGCGACGTAAGCTTCCAGCCCGTCGGGGTCGTCGATCCCGACGTTGAAGTCGCCATCGGTCGCCAGCAGGATGCGCGTCACCTCGCCGTCGGCCTTCATCCCCTCGGCGACCTGATAGGCCAGTTCCAGCCCCTCCGCCCCGGCGGTGGACCCGCCCGCCGCCAGGTTCTCCAAGGAGGCCATGATCGCCGCCCGGTCCTTCGCCGCCGTCGGCGGCAGCACCAGCCCCGCCGATCCGGCATAAGTGACGATGGAAACCTGGTCCTCGGGCCGCAGTTCCGCCAGCATCAGCGACAAGGACTGCTTCAGAAGCGGCAGCTTGTTGGCATCCTCCATCGACCCCGAAGTGTCGATCAGGAACACCAGGTTCAAGGGCGGCCGCGCGGTCACTTCCGGCAGCGCGCCCTGGATGCCGATGGTGACGAGGCGCGTGCCGGGGTTCCAGGGCGTCGGCATCACCGAAACGGTCGAAGCAAAGGCCGCATCCCCCTCGGGGGCCGCATAGGCATAGGGGAAATAGTTCACCATCTCCTCCACCCGCACCTGATCCGGCGTCGGCAGATAGCCCCCGGTCAGGAAAGACCGCACCACGGCGTAAGACGCGGTATCCACGTCGATCGAGAAGGTCGAGACCGGCTCCTCCGCCGTCACCTTCACCGGGTTCGGGGCCTCGTTGGCATAGGCCTCGGTATTTTCGACCGGCGGCTGCATCATGTCGGGTTCGGCGGCAACCGAGGTCGAGGGCGCGGCGAGATAGCCCATCACGCCGTCCCCCTCCATCTTCGCCACGGCCCGCAGCCGGGGCTCGGCATCCATGACCAGGCCATCCAGCGCCGGACCGGCAGGCAAAGCCTCCTCGGCCATCGTCACGGGGGCCTCGGCCTCGGGCGCCGGTTCGGCCAGCGTTGCCGCCGCAGTGCCATCGTCCGAGCGTTGCAACTCGTCGGCTGGGGTGACTGCCGCCTTGGGTTTCGCTGCCGCGTCAGCCATCGCCGGGGCGTCGGCCTCGGTCATGGCCGTGTTGCCCGTCGGCGCAACCGCCGCAGCCTCGCCGCCGGTCGGCGCCGGGCCCGTGGACAGCGTGTCCTGCATCGGCTCCGTCACCGGCGGGGCGGGTTCGGTCTTCGGGCTCTCGATCACAACCGGCTTGCCGATCCGCAGATCGGCCACCGGCAGGATCACCGCGACACCGATGATCAGCGCCGCGACCGAGGTGGTGGCGGCAAGGGCAGGGCGGGAGGTCAGGTAGTGGAACATGCGACGTACTCCGTTCAGGGGGGCCGCTTTGCTGCGGTCCTCACTGGAACGGGGCGCCTCGGTCGATCCTTGGCGCTGGCCTTGAAGCCGGTCAAAATTTTCCATCGCCAACTGCATGGCGCGGGCTTTGGCATCCGTATCCGGGGCAGGGGCCGCCTTCAGCGCCGCCAAAAGCTGACGAAGATGAAGGTCGTCAAAATTGTCACTCATTTCGCCTCCTCCTTCGCCATGGCCCGCAGGCGCTTCTTCACTTCGCTCATCCGCCAGGCGATTGTCCCCTCGCTGACGCCCAGCACAACCCCCGCCTCGGCTTGGGTCATTTCCTCGCCCAGCACCAAAGCCACCGTATCGCGCAACTCCGGCGAAAGCTCGGTCATCGCCTGCGCCAGCCAGTCCGCCGCCTCGGCCTGCACCGCAATCTCGTCCTGCCGCGCCAGTTCCCAGTCGCCCCAGCCCTGCGCCGCGCGCGACCGTGTCGCCTGCCGCCGCCGCAGATCATGCGCCGCGTTCACCACCACACGGTAAAGCCAGGTGGTGAACCGCGCCTCGCCGCGCCAGTTCCGCAGCTTCGACGGCAAGGCGGCGCAGATGTCCTGCGCCAGATCCTCGGCTTCGGCGCGCGCGCCCGTCAGCCGCCAGGCAAGCCCGTGGATACGGTCGTAATGCCGCCCGACCAATGTGGCAAAGGCCGCCCGGTCTCCTTGGGCGGCGGCAGTGGCCAGCATCTCGTCGGGCGTATCCATCAGCATCACGTTATCTGGGACGCATGCCGAAGGGCAATCCTTGGGCCGCGCCCGGAAATCCTTACCCCGGACAAAAAGCTCCCCGGCCCGGACGGGTGCCGGACCGGGGGCGACAGGTCTGTAAGACTTACCGATCAAGGGGTAGGATCAGTAAAGCAGGCCGTCGTAGACGCCATAGGCGGCAGAGTTGGACTTCAGGCTCTGGCCCTCGTCGCGGGCATAGGCGGCGACGGCATTGTAGGTGCCGGGACCGAAGGCACCGTCGATCCCGCCGCGATAATAACCCCAGGCGCGCAGGTTGCTCTGGATCGCCTTGCGCTCGCGCAGCGAATAGCTCTGGAACGCCCGCGCCGCCGGAGTGGCATAGATCGAGCTGGTGTGGCGCGGCTCGCTGTAGACCGGGCGCGGCTCGACATAGGTCGGACCGGCGGTATAGCCGCGGTCGTAAAGCCGGGCCTTGCGGTTGTTCTTCAAAAGCTCGTCGACGATCACCGCCGTGGCGACCCCGGCGACGAAGCCCTGTTCCTTGTCGCCCCAGGCCAGCGCCGGAGTGGCGGGGACGGCAGCGATGGAAAGCGCGGTCAGGCCGGCGATCAGGGTGGTCTTCGCATTCATGACAGAGAGCAGCATGTCGTGTCCTTTCGTGGGTGTCCCGAAGCAGCTCGGGTCGATGCCACTGGTTATGGGCACCCTGGCCACGCTAGGCAAAAACAGCGCCGCGCTAGGGGAAAGCGCGGCGCTGATATGGGATAACACGTTGGTAATCAGCGGGTTGCGACAGACGCCCCCCTGGGCTTGCTCACACGGGTTCCTTCGGCAGCGCGTCGAAATCCGCCGCCGAGTGTCGCTCGGGCAGTTGTTCCCACGGCTCGCCCCAGGTCCGGTTCACCTTCCGCCCCCGGATCACCCCCGGTCGCGCGTCGATGCGTTTCGCCCAGGCCATCACATGCCGGTAGCTCTCGGCATCCAGGAACTCGGCCGCATTGTAGGACCGGCCCAGAACCAACCCACCATACCAGGCATAGATCGCCATGTCGGCCAGCGAGTATTCCCCCGCCATCCATTCATGCGTCGCCAGATGCCGATCCAGCACGTCCAGCTGGCGCTTGGTCTCCATCGCATAGCGGTTGATCGCATATTCGATCTTCACCGGCGCATAGGCATAGAAATGCCCGAAGCCGCCCCCCACGAAGGGCGCCGATCCCATCTGCCAGAACAGCCAACTGAACATCTCGGTGCGCTGCGACGGGTCTTTCGGGATGAAGGCCCCGCCGAACTTCTCGGCCAGATACAGCATGATCGAGGCAGATTCGAACACCCGCTGCGGCGGGCTGGCCGAATGATCCATCAGCGCCGGGATCTTCGAATTCGGGTTCACCCCGACAAAGCCCGACCCGAACTGGTCGCCCTTGCCGATCTCGATCAGCCAGGCGTCGTATTCCGCGTCATGGCCCGCCTCCAGCAGCTCTTCCAGGAGGATCGTCACCTTGATCCCGTTCGGCGTCGCCAGCGAATAAAGCTGCAACGGATGCGTGCCGACCGGCAGCTCCTTGTCATGTGTCGCGCCCGCGACGGGGCGGTTGATCGACGCGAAAGTGCCGCCCGAGGGCTGCTCCCATGTCCAGATCTTCGGCGGGGTATAGTCGTTCGGCATCGGAAAACCCTTGCATTGCGGATCGGACAAGAAAGCTAGTGCATCCTTCCGGCCCCCGCCAGAGGCCCGAAACGGCGGGTAGGGACTGCCGAAACGCACAATGGAAAAGGGGCGGCCCGAAAGCCGCCCCTCTCCAGATCCCTGTCCGCCGGCTCAGATCGAAAGGCAGACGTATTTCAGCTCCATGTAGTCATCCAGCCCGTGCCGGCTGCCTTCGCGGCCCAGACCCGACTGCTTGACCCCCCCGAACGGCGCCATCTCGTTGGAAATCAGGCCGGTGTTCACGCCGACCATCCCGTATTCCAGCGCCTCCTGGACCCGCGTGATCCGGCCGATGTCGCGGGCGTAGAAATAGGACGCCAGCCCGAAGATCGTGGCATTCGCCAGCTCGATCACCTCGTCCTCGGTGTCGAACTTGAACAGCGGCGCCAGCGGTCCAAAGGTCTCTTCCTGCGCAACCTTCATGTCCGGCTTCACCCCGGTCACGACCGTCGGCTGGAAGAAGGTGCCGCCCAGCGCATGCCGCTTGCCACCGGTGACGACCTTGCCGCCGCCTGCAACCACATCGGCGATATGCTCTTCGACCTTGTCCACCGCCGCCGCGTTGATCAGCGGCCCCGTGGTCACGCCCGCCTTCAGCCCGTCGCCGATGTTCAGCTTCTCCACCGCCGCCGACAGCTTCTTCGCGAAGGCGTCATAGACCCCGGCCTGCACATAGATCCGGTTGGCGCAGACGCAGGTCTGGCCGTTGTTGCGGAACTTCGAGATCATCGCGCCTTCGACCGCCGCATCCAGATCGGCGTCGTCGAAGACGATGAACGGCGCGTTGCCGCCCAGCTCCATCGAGCATTTCAGGATCTGGTCCGCCGCCTGTTTCAACAGGATGCGGCCCACTTCGGTCGAGCCGGTAAAGGTCAGCTTCCGGATCAGCGGATTCTCGCAGAACTCCTTGCCGATGTCCGAAGACCGTTTCGAGGTGATGACCGAGAACAGCCCCGCCGGAATCCCGGCCCGCTCGGCCAGCACCGCCAGCGCCAGCGCCGACAAGGGCGTCTCTGCCGCCGGGCGCGCGACGAAGCCGCAGCCCGCCGCCAAAGCCGGGGCAACCTTGCGTGCGATCATCGCGTTCGGGAAATTCCACGGCGTGATCGAGGCGGCCACGCCGATGGGCTGCTTCAGCACATGGATGCGCTTGTCGCGCTGGTGGCCGGGGATGATGTCGCCATAGGTGCGCTTGGCCTCTTCCCCGTAGAACTCGATATAGGAGGAGCCATAGGCGATCTCGCCCTTGGCCTCGGCCAGCGGCTTGCCCATCTCGGCGGTCAGGATCGTCGCCAGGTCGTCCTGGTTCGCCATGCACAGGTCGAACCACTTGCGCAGCACCTGTGCGCGTTCCTTGGCGGTGCGCCCGGCCCATTCACGGTGCGCCTTGTGCGCGGCCGTGATCGCGCGGGCAGTCTCGGCCCGGCCCAGGTTTGGCAGTTCGCAGATCACATCGCCGCGCGCCGGGTTGGTGACGGTGAAGGTCGAGCCGTCATCGGCGGCGATCCATTCCCCGGCGACATAGGATTTGAACACCAGAAGCGAGGGGTCTTTCAGAAGCGACGCGAGATCGGTCACGGAATCGAGCATGGTGGGCCCTCCTTATGCTTTGGCAGACAGGTGCCATGCGGGGCAGGGTATGTCCAGTTCCAAGCCGCGCCTCAGACCAGGGACTGATCAAACTCGCGGCACACTGGACCGACGCGGGCGGAGTTTTCGAAAACTCCGGCCCGGAGCCTTCAAAGGCTCCGGTGCGATTTCTTCGAAGACCTCATCCGACTCAGCCGTTCGCGTGCATCCGCTCGATATAGGCGCGCATCTCCTCGGCCTCGTGCCTTGCGTCGCGCAACCCTTCCATCGCCGCCTTCAGCTCGGCTTCGGTCTGGCTGATGTGGTTCGTCAACTCGTCCTCGCGCTGTTCGAGGTAAGCCAGCGCCTGATCGCGCAACTCCTCGGCTTCGTGCAGCGATTGCGCCAGCTTGTCCATCTCGGCCATGTCGCCGCCCTTGACCCTTGTGAAGCGGTGCAGCAGCCAGTGGGTGAACCAGCCCATCGCGAAGGCGACCAGCAGGATGATGGCGGTGGCGACGACGAATTCGGTGCGGTTCATGGGTTATTCCTCGGCCTTCAGGCCTTCGGGGCGGGGCTTGGGGGCCATGGTCTTCTCGGTCGGCGCGACCGA
>JAGPEG010000102.1 GCA_018057165.1 Tabrizicola sp. | reverse complement strand
CTGGCCCGTCGCGCGCGCCTGATCCAGCGCGATGGCGGCGATCCCGGCCTCCATCGCGTCGAGGATGGAGACGGGAAGCCGGTCCGCCGCACCACGCAGATAGGCGGTGATGTCGCGGCACATCAGTTGGTCGGCGCCGTAATGCGCGCCCTTCATCGCGGCGCCTTGGGTGTAGTCGTGATCGACAAGGCGGCGGCCGTCGCGGGCGGTGACTTTCAGGAAGCCACGGACAAAATCGCCTTCCGCCATGCCATGCGTGCCCATGACGCAGAAGCGGCGGTGTTCGTCCGGCACGTTGAGGTTGGTGTGGAAGGCGAGGCTGGAGCCGGTTTCATACTGCAGGATCGCGGTCTGGTAGTCGATGATGTCGCCGTCGGAGTTGAAGGGATCGTCGGTCGATTCCCAGACGGATTTCTTGATGTGAAAGATTTCCGCCTCGGCGTTCGATTTCGGCGCATTGGCGGGGACAAAGCTTTTCCGGCCGCCGAAGCTGGCGACGCGGCTCGGACGCGAGCCGGTGACCATGTTGTAGATGTCGAGGTCGTGGCAGCATTTTTCCAGCATGAAGCCGCCCGCAAGCCCGGTCTTGCGGCGCCAGTCGCGCATGAAGAAGGCGCCGTGGTAGGGGCCGATGTGTTCGTTGGCCTCAAGCGAGGTGATCTCGCCCAGCCAGCCTTGCGTCATGGCGGAGCGCAGGTCGACCATGTGCTGCGAATAGCGCAGGACGAGGCCGACCATCGCGCGGGCGGCCCCCCCGTGTTGCGCCAGCAGGCGGGCGAGTTCCAGGGTTTCGTCGATGGAGACGACCACGGGCTTTTCGGTGAAGACCTGGACCCCGGCCTCCAACCCCAGACGGATCTGGTCGAGGTGGAAGACATTCGGCGAGAAGACGCAGTAGAGGTCGGGTTTCGCGTCCGAGAGCATCGCCTCGACCGAAGGGTAGCGCGGGGTGCCTTCGCCGATCATCGCAAGATGCGTGGGCTGGGGGTCGTAGTAGCCGACGATCTCGGCCTCGGGCATTTCCTGCCGCAAGGTGGTCAAGACATTGCCTGCCCGCAGGCCGATGCCTGAGGTGACGATACGCATGGGAGTCTCCTTCCTTCAGGCGGCGAGCGCTGCCTTAAGCTGCAAGGGCTGGCGCCTGCCGCCGCCGCATCACGCGGCCTTCGGTGTCAAAGACATGGGCGTCGGCGGGGGCGAAGGTCAGGCCGATCTCTTCGCCTTCATGGACTGTGGTATCGCCGGAAAGTGCCGCGCAGAGCTTCAGTCCGTCGGCCATCTGGCCATAGGCGATGGCAGTGCCGCCAAGACGTTCAAGAACCCGCAGCCGCATCGCGACGCCCTGGCCGAGGTGCAGGTTCTCGGGGCGGAGGCCAACTTCGACCTGGTTGCCCTTGCGGGCGCTGGCGGGGTCTACGGGCAGGGTCATCTTCGCACCGCCGTGGAATTCGACTGTCAGCCCCTCGGCCCCGGTGCCGATCACCGTGGCGGGGATCAGGTTCATGTTGGGCTGACCGATGAAGGTGGCGACGAAGCGGGTGGCGGGGTGGTGATACAGTTCCATCGGGGTGCCGAACTGTTCGATGCGGCCCTTGTTCAGCACGACGATGCGGTGCGCCATGGTCATCGCCTCGACCTGGTCGTGGGTGACATAGACCATCGTGGCGTCAAGGTCGCGTTGCAGGGCGGAAAGTTCGACCCGCATCTCGCCGCGCAGGGCGGCATCGAGGTTGGAAAGCGGTTCGTCGAAGAGGAAGACCTTGGGATTGCGCACGATCGAGCGCCCGATGGCGACGCGCTGGCGCTGGCCGCCGGACAACTGGCCGGGCTTGAGGCCGAGCTTTTCGGTCAGTTGCAGGATCTCGGCGGCGCGACCGACCTTTTGGCGAACCTCGGCCTCGGGCAGGCGGGCGACGCGGAGCGGGAAGGCGATGTTCTCGAAGACGGAGAGGTGGGGGTAGAGGGCGTAGCTCTGGAAGACCATGGCGATGCCACGGTCGACGGGGGCGGCGGCAGAGACATCGACACCGTCGATCAGCATGCGGCCGGAGGTTGCGGCCTCAAGTCCGGCGAGAATCCGCAGGAGCGTGGACTTGCCGCAGCCGGAGGGGCCGACGAAGACGACAAATTCCTTGTCGCGGATGGCAAGGTCGATGCCGGTCAGCACCTGGGCCGCGCCGAAGCTTTTCGTGATGGACTGAAGGTCGAGCGTGGCCATGGGTGCGTCCTTGGTCGGAAGGGCGGGGGGGCGGAAGGTCGTAGGGCGGGAAGTCGGGGGCGCGGGATGCCGCGCCCCCGGATGCTCTTAACGAACGGCGGCGAGTTCTACGCCCGCTTGCGTCACCAGCTCGTCCACGGTGCCTTCGCCAAGCAGGGTGCCCTGGATCATGTTGGTGAAGACGGCCTGCAGGGCCTTGAAGTCCTCGACCATCGGCTCGGGCCCGCCGGTCGAGATGCCGGCGACGAAGACCGGCCAGTTGCCCTTGGTGTAGAAGACATCCGTCATGCCGAGCTTTTCGTAGTCGAGGATCGGCGTCAGGCCCCAGGTCATGTCGAGGTCATACTGCGCCTCGCCCGAGGTCAGCGCCTTCGCGAGCTTGGTCGCCAGTTCCTCGTTGCCGGTGCCCTTGAAGACCGCCAGCGAGTCGGTGATCAGGATCGTGCCGTTGGTGCCCGAGGGACCATGCGGGACCGGGGCGATGATCTGGTTCGGCACCTTTTCCTTGTGCTGGCCTTCACCCCAGGGACCGTTGACATACATGGCGATCTGGCCGTCGTTGAACAGGTCCTTCATCTGGTCGCGTTCCCATTCGGTCGGACCGGATTCCATGTAGGGCAGCAGGTCTGCGTAAAGCTGCAACGTCTCGCGGGTCTGCTGGCTGTCGAGCGCCGGCTTGCCGTCAGCGTCGAAGACCACGCCGCCGTTCGAGTAGAGGAAGTCGAGGAACATGTGCATCGTGTTGTCGAAATCCTTGCCGGCGATGCCGATGCCTGCGGCGTCGGTGTTGTCGGTCACGGTCTTCGCCAGCGCGATCATCTCTTCCCAGGTCGCCGGTGCCTTGCATTCGGCGCCTGCGGCCTCGACCACGGTGCAGTTGATGTAGAGAGCCTTGGTCGAGAAGGCATGCGGGATGCCCCAGTATTGCCCACCGCTGCTGACGGTTTTCAGGACGCCGGGCTGGAACACGGCTTCTTCCTCGGCGGTGAAGGTCACGGGAACGATCAGGTCGTTCTTGGCCAGCTGACGCAGGGTGCGGCTGCCCATATAGGCCACGTCCGGCGGATCACCGGCGGCGGCAAGCTGCATCGACTTGTCCTGGCAGGTGCCCCATTCCACCGCTTCCATCTTCACGGTGACGCCGGGATTGTCGGCCTGGAACTTGTCGATCACCACCTGGTCGGCCGGGCGCACTTCGCCGCCGCACATGATGAACTGAAGCTCTTGTGCCTGGGCCGACAGCGCGGTTCCGGCCAGAAGGCCTGCGGCGACGGACAGGATCTGAAGTCTGGTCATTGGTAATCTCCCTTTGTTGGACGTCTCTTGGTTGGTCATTCTTTCACAGCACCGGCTGTCAGCCCGGCGACGAGGAATTTCTGCAGGAAAAGGAACACGATCATCACGGGTGTGATCCCGGTCAGGGCGGCGGCCATCAGCTCGTTCCAGGTGGTGTCCTGGTAGCCGACGAATTCGAACAGGCCCGCAGGCAGCGGCTGAAGCTCGCGGACGTTGTTGAAGGTGATCGCGAAGAGAAACTGCTGGGCATAGGCCCCGATATAGACGGCGGTGCCGACGACGATCAGGCCAGGGACAGCCAGCGGGATCACCACGCGGCGCAGCGTGTAAAGGCGCGAGGCACCGTCGACAAAGGCGGCTTCCTCCAGCTCTTTCGGGATCTTCTCCAGATAGGACCGCAGAAGCCAGATGCCGGTCGGGATCAGGAAGGCCACGCCGGGGATGATCATCGCCCAGTAGGTGTTCAGCATCGAAAGCGTGCGCAGGACCCGGTACAGCGGGATGAGGAGCACGGCGCCGGTGAACATGTTCACCGCAAGGAAGCCCCCCAGCGACAGCGCCTTGAACGGAAACTCCAGCCGGGCATAGGCATAGGCGGCGGGAACCACCACGATCATGGTCAGGACCGTCACCGAGCTTGCGATGAAGATCGAGTTGAAGATGTAGCGCCCCAGAAGCGGCACCGTGGTCCACATGTCACGGTAGGCCTGAAAGCTGAAATCCTCGGACCACCAGGAGAATTCGGCGGTCATCAGATGGCTCATCGGGCGCAAGGAGACGCGGATCATCTCGATGAAGGGCAGCAGGATGAAGAGGAGGAAGACGAATGTGGCGAGGTAGACGCCGATTTTCTGGAGCAGCGAGAGCCGGTCGATCTGCATCATTTCGCTCCGTAATGGCGGTTCACGCGGTTCAGGAACCACAGGTAGAACAGCGAGAACGAGGCAAGCAGGACCACGATCACCACTGCCCGCGCCGCGCCCTCGCCGAAACGCTGGGCGGAAATGGCGACCTTGTAGGTGTCGATGATCAGGGTCGTGGTCGCCCCGCGCGGGCCGCCTTCGGTGAGGATCCAGATGATTTCGAAGCTGTTGAAGGTCCAGATCGCCGAAAGCAGCGCCATGGAAACGATCACCGGCATGATCTGGGGAATGGTGATCCGGCGGAAACGATACCAGCGCCCCGCGCCATCGACCCAGGCGGCCTCGTACAGGTCCTTCGAGACACCCTGCATGGCGGCAAGGAAAAAGAGCGTCACCATCGGGGTGCCGACCCAGACATCGGTGACGATGGCCGAATAGAAGGCCGAGGTCTTGGTGGCCAGAAGCGCCACGCGGTCCTGTACCAGGCCGAATTCCTGCAACAGGCCGGAGATCAGGCCGAAATAGCCGTTGTACATCCATTTCCAGCCGATCACCCCGATGGCGACCGGGATCACCCAGGGCGGCATGACAAGGACGCGGAACAAGGCCTTGCCGGGAATGGCGGCGTTCAGCAGCGAGGCACCGATCAGGCCGACGATCAGCTTCAGGCTGACGGCGAGGACCATCCAGTAGAAGGTGCGGCCGACGACCTGCCAGAACTTCGGATCGGCGAAGAGCGCGGCATAGTTCTGCGTCCCGACCCAGTTCTCGCCGCCAAGCGTGGCGTCGGTGAAGGACAGGCGGATGGTTTCGGCCAGGGGCCAGACAACGATGACGGCGATGAACAGAAGCGCCGGGGCGATCAGTGCCCAGGCAAAGGCGCGTTCGGAAAGCTCGCGGCGCTGCATCCGTTCCGGCGCGGCGGTTTCGACGGCAAGCGTCATGCAGGTCCCCCCTTTGTCCGACCGCCACCCTGGCAGGGGTGGGTCGAATCATTCTCTTGACCTGACGATACCAAAAAAGATTGGTTTTGCTACCATCATAATACCAAATCGCTAGAAAAATTGAAATGGCCGCGGATTCCCCTTGTTTTCGGGCAAAAAGTCGTTCCTTCTGGTCGGATACGATGGGCTTGGTTTCATCGAAACAATACCAATTCGGGGGCTTCGGATGGAAGACAACCAGGCGCTCTACCGCCCCGACGCATGGTTCCGCGCTGCGCGGGGCCCGCGCTATGAACAGCTTTACCGCCACCTCTCGGCGGCCATCGCGGGGGGGGAACTGCCGCCGGACAGCCAGTTGCCGCCCGAGCGCGAGCTGGCGCTGATTGCCGATGTGTCCCGCGTCACGGTGCGCAAGGCGGTGAGCCAGCTGGTCGAGGATGGCGTGCTGGAACAGCGGCGCGGCGCGGGGACCTTCGTGCGCCCCGCGCGGTCGCGGATCGAACAATCGCTTTCGGCCCTGCTGTCGTTCACCGACTACATGCGTCAGCGCGGCAAGACGTCCTCCAGCCGCATCCTGCGCCGGGGGGTGTTCCTGCCGAGCCCGGACGAGACCATCGCGCTGGGCCTGTCGGCGGGCGAGCGGGTGGCGCGGGTGGAACGGTTGCGCTTTGCCGATGATACGGCCCTGGCGCTGGAATGGTCCTCGCTGCCGACCGATGTCCTGCCCGACCCCGAGGTGGTGGAGACCTCGCTTTACGATGTCTTGCGCGCGGCGGGAACCGCGCCGACGCGGGCCGTGCAGCGGATCACCGCGGTGAATCTGACGGCGGCGGATGCCAAGCTGTTGTCGTTGCCCGAAGGGGCGGCGGTCCTGCGGATCGACCGGACGGCCTATGTGCCTTCGGGCCGCCCGATCGAGTTCACCCGCGGGCTTTACCGCAGCGACATCTATGATTTCATTGCCGAATTGAGGCTGGACGCGCCATGAGCCTGAGCTTTTCCACCCGGATCGAGGGGCGGCGGATCCTGTGCGAGATCGGCACGGATCGCGCCCTTGTCGCGCCGGTCTTCTGTTTCTCGCTGATGGCCGCGCCTGCGGTAGTGTCGGGGGGCACGCTGGTGCGGCGGGTGGCAGGCTATGCCGAGGTGGCGCTGCCGGACCTGGTCGCGGGGGCACGGCATGAGCTGGTGCTGGAACATGCCGATCCGCAGTTTTCCCCGCGAAATCGGGCCTGGCTGCCTTTGGGCGGTTATCTGCGGGTCGGGCGCGACTGTCTGCCGCTGCCGCCGGGCACTGATCTGGGCCTGCGGGATCAGGAGGAGCCGCCCACGCCGAAGCTGGAGGCCGGTCGCTTGCCGCTGGTGCCGCAGCCGACGGATTGGCAGTCTGCGGGCGGGGGGCTGGCTTTCGACGCGCTTGCCCCGGTCGCGGGGTTGGAGGGCCTGGCGGACCTGGCCGGGCGCCTTGGCCTTGCCCCCATCGTCGCACCGGACGGGCTGCCGCTGTCGGTGACGGAGGATGCAATGCTTGGCCCGGAGGGGTATCGGCTGACCATCGCGGCGACTGGAGTGTCGGTGGCGGTGGGGGGCGCGGCGGGCCTGCACCATGCCGGGATCACGCTTCTGACCCTGCGCGAAACCTGCGGCGGCAAGCTGCCCTGCGGCACGATCACCGACAGGCCCCGATTCGGATGGCGCGGGCAACATCTTGATTGCGCGCGGCATTTCTTCGGGATCGACTTCATCCTGCGGCTTCTGGACCTGATGGCGCTGCTGAAGCTGAACCGTTTCCACTGGCATCTGTCGGATGATGAAGCCTTCCGGCTGGAGGTGGAAAGCCAGCCGCGACTGTGGCAGCGCACCGCTTTCCGGGGTGAGGGCGAATTGGTGCCCGGTGTCTTCGGCGGCGGCATAAGGGCGGGGGGCAGTTACTCGAAGGCGGACGTGGCGCAGGTGCTGGCGCGGGCGAAAGCCTTGCAGATCGAGGTGCTGCCGGAGATCGAGGTCCCCGCCCACAGTCACGGCATGGTCAAGGCGCTCCCTGGCCTGCGCGACCCCGGCGACAATGGCGAGGAAGCCTCGGTCCAGGGCTATATCGACAACATCGTCAACCCGGCGATGCCCGCGACCTGGGAGGTGCTGCAGCCGCTGGTCAGGGAAGTGGCGGGTCTATTCCCCTTCGGCATGCTGCATCTTGGCGCGGATGAGGCGCCACACGGGGCCTGGGACGGCTCGCCCGCCGTGGCGGCGCTGAAGGCGCGCGAGGGGCTGGTGAATTCGGACGACATGCAGGGCTGGATGCTGGCGAAGCTGGCTTCGGGGCTGGTGGCGCAGGGCACTCGGGTCGCGGCCTGGGAAGAGGCGGCGAAGGGGGTGCAGGGCGGCATCGGCAACGGCGCGCTGCTGTTCAGCTGGACCGGGCAGGGGCCGGGGGTCGAGGCCGCGCGGCGGGGGCATGATGTGGTGATGTGCCCGGCCGAGACCGCCTATTTCGACCTGGCGCATAGCGACGACCCGGATGACTGGGGCGCGGCCTGGGCGGGCTTCGTGCCGCTGGAAAAGACCGTCGCCTGGGATCCGGTGCCGAAGGGGGCCGAGGACATCGCCCCCCGGATCGCCGGGGTGCAGGCCTGCTTCTGGGGCGAGTTCACCACCGAGGACGCCCAGGCCGAGGGCATGATCGCCCCGCGCATCCTGGGAATCGCGACGAAAGGGTGGGAGCCTGCGGGATGGACCGATGGCCCCGGTTTGCGGGCGCTGGCGGGGATTTACGGCCCGATCTTCGACCGGATCGGCTGGCAGCGGTATCGCGGGGCGTGAAGGCTGGAAGTGGAATGATCGCCACAAGGAAGGCTAAAAATGGAAACAGTGATGGGTGTATATCGCACACTGTTGAAATACAGGCCGTAATAGATCAGCATCTGTAACCCCTCGAATAGCGTTAATTCTGGGTTAATCGGGCTGGTGTACATTTTCCGGACCCATCAATTAGGGAGGGAAAAAAGTGAAAACGAGGACATTGACTGCTGCAGCGACAGCTCTTGTGCTGGTTATGAGTCTTGGTTCGACCGCCTTCGCCTGCGGAGACGGCAGCTGCGAGCCCGAGAAGGGCAACAACGGCTGGGGCAATGGTGCGGACACCACCAATTCCGGCAGCTTCTCGGGCGCGACGAAGGACACCAAATCGGTGAACGGCCCGGCGACCGACAAGTTCACGGGTCGCTAGTCCGGCACAATCCGCGATCTGTCTGACTGAAATCTGGGGTGGCGGTCGGCTTTCGACCGCCATTTCAAATTCCGGACCCGGCCGCATCCAGATGCCGTGCGGCCTCTTTCCGGGCAAAGGGCTTCAGCTTTTCCCCATGGGTCGCCAGAAAACCCCGCGCAGCCTCGGAGTCATGTTTTGACAGGTCGCGCACCCACCAGGCCACGGCTTTCTGGATGAACCAGTCCCGATCATCCGACAGCTCGGCGCACCAGTCGAGAACCCGTGCCCGGATCGCAAGCTCCTGCGGCTTGGGGAAATTCTGCTTGGTCCAGGGCAGGGTCATCACCAGCGCGGCACGGCGGGTCCACATCTGCGGCGAGCCGATCCAGCCCGCCACCGTGTCGATCCGCGCGGGGTCGGCCACCAGCCGCTTCTGCCCGGCAATGCTGACATGGTCGGCGATGGCCCAGGCGTCGAAATCGGGCACCCAGGACTGGATCAGCTCCCAGGCCGCCTGATCGGGCCGGATACGCGCTTGCGTCAGCAGCTTTGCCGCCGCGATCCGGGCCTCGTGGATGTTCGTCCGCCACAGAGCGGCAGCCAGCGCCAGCCGGTCCTCCAGCGACAGTTCGGCCCGCCAGGCATCGGTCAGGTCGTCGATCTGCGGGACGGACACGCCCAGATAGGGGCGGTCGGCCTTGTGATAGGCGGCCATTTCGGCAGCCTTCGCGGGGGTCGCAAGCGCCTGAAGCTGGGCCAGATGCGGGGTGGTGTCCATCGCGGTGTTCCTGTGCCAGACGGCCTATTCCACCGTCACCGATTTTGCCAGGTTGCGCGGCTGGTCCACGTCGGTGCCCTTGGCGATGGCGGTGTGATAGGCCAGAAGCTGCGCCGGAACCGCATAGAGGATCGGCGCCCAGAGCGGGTCCACCGCCGGCAGGGTCAGTGTCTTCCAGGTGCCCTGGCCTGCGGCCTCGATCCCGGCCGCGTCGGACAGCAGCACCACCTTGCCGTGCCGCGCCATGACCTCTTGCATGTTCGACACGGTCTTGTCGAACAGCCCGTCCTTCGGGGCCAGCACGATCACCGGAACGTCGGCGTCGATCAGCGCGATGGGGCCGTGCTTCAATTCACCCGATGCATAACCTTCAGCATGGATGTAGCTGATTTCCTTTAGTTTCAGCGCACCTTCCAGTGCCAGCGGGAACATCGACCCGCGCCCCAGGAACAGGATGTCCTGCGCCTTGGCCAGGTCCTCGGCAACCCTGGCGATGGGATCCGACAGCGACAGTGCGGCGTTCATCAGGCCGGGCAGGGCACTCAGGGCGACAAGGCGCGCCTTGAGCGTTGCCGCGTCGATCCGGCCCCGGTCCTGCGCCGCTTTCAGCGCCATGAGGGCGAGGACGGTCAACTGGCAGGTGAAGGCCTTGGTCGAAGCCACGCCAACCTCCACCCCCGCCAGGATCGGCAGCGCGAGGTCCGATTCCCGCGCGATGGAGGAGGTCGCCACGTTGACCACCGAGACTACCTTGGCCACCTTGCCCGAAGCGTGGCGCAGCGCCGCGAGCGTGTCCGCCGTCTCGCCGGACTGGCTGACGAAGATCGCCATCGAGGCGGGCGACAGCACCGGGTCGCGGTAGCGGAACTCCGACGCGATGTCGATGTCGGCAGGCAGGCCCGCGATCTGCTCGAACCAGTATTTCGCGACATGGCAGGCATAGGAGGCGGTGCCGCAGGCGACCAGCGTCACACGGGCGATGCCCTTGAAATCCACGCCCTTGGGCAGGTGCAAGCCGCCGTCCGGGGTGCAGTAATGCTTCAGCGCATCGGCGATGACCACCGGCTGTTCGGCGATCTCCTTGGCCATGAAATGCTTGTAGCCGGCCTTTTCGATCCGGGTCGCGTCCAGCCGGATACGGGTCTCGGCCCGGTTGGCGCGGCGGTTCTGCGCGTCGAAGATCTGCGCCCCGGCGCGGGTCACGACAGCCCAGTCGCCCTCTTCCAGATAGGTGATCCGGTCGGTCATCGGAGAGAGGGCAATGGCGTCCGAGCCCACGAACATCTCGCCCTCGCCCCAGCCGATTGCCAGCGGGCTGCCCTTGCGGGCCGCGATCATCAGGTCGTCCTGGCCGTCGAACAGGAAGCAGAGCGCAAAGGCACCGTGCAGGCGCGCGAGGGTCTCTTGCGCCGCCTCGACGGGGGAGGCGCCCCGGTCCATCGCGCGCTTGACCAGAAGGACGACGGTTTCGGTGTCGGTCTCGGATTCCTGCTTGTAGCCATCGGCGGCAAGATCGGCGCGCAATTCGCGGAAGTTCTCGATGATGCCGTTGTGGACGACCGCCACCCCGCCCGCGCGGTGCGGATGGGCGTTCGTCACCGTCGCCGCCCCATGGGTGGCCCAGCGGGTGTGGCCGATACCGGCCTTTCCGGCCAATGGGTTATGGACCAGAAGGTCGGAAAGGTTGACCAACTTACCGACTGCCCGACGCCGGTCCAGCTTGCCCGCATTGACCGTGGCGATGCCCGCGCTGTCATAGCCGCGATATTCCAGCCGCTTCAGGGCTTCCACCAGCAACGGGGCAGCCTCATGATTGCCCAGGACCCCTACAATACCGCACATTCTTACTGCCCTTTTGCCTTGGCGGCCTTTATGGCCTTCAACTTTTCGAACATTCGTGTCGCAAGCCCCGCTTTCGTGACCTGCCGCGCCCGGCCAATCGCCACCGCCTCGGGCGGCACGTTCTCGGTGATGACCGATCCGCTGGCCGTCAGTGCCCCGTCACCCACCGTCACCGGCGCGACCAGCATGGTGTCGGACCCGATGAAGGCGCGTTTGCCGATGGTGGTGCC
>JAGPEG010000101.1 GCA_018057165.1 Tabrizicola sp. | reverse complement strand
GGGGCAGACCCTGGCGCAGATGGCGCTGGCCTGGGTGCTGCGCAACGGCGGCATCACCTCGGCGCTGATCGGGGCCTCGAAGCCCGAACAGGTGGTCGATTGCGTCGGCGCGCTGGCAAGGCTGGATTTCACTGCGGAAGAACTGGCGAAAATCGACGCCATTGCCGAGGAGAAGGAAATCAACCTTTGGGCAGAGTCCTCCGAGGATTGACCCGAACCCGCCCCGGCCTTGCGCCGGGGCCTCGTGTGTTAATGGAGGCCCCGGATCAACTCCGGGGCGCTCCTTATTCCGCCGGAACCTTCGCCAGCTCGTCCGACAGCGGGTAGGGCAGCCGGTCGACCATCTCCTTCGGGCAGACCTGCAGGAAATTCAGCCGCTCGCGGTCCCAGTTCGACAGGATGCGCTCGGCCAGACGGCTGCCGGTTTCCTCCAGATGCCGGGCGATCAGGCCCTTCAACTGCATCTCCCAATGCGGATGTTCGACCGCACAGGTCAGGATCGACTCGATGTTGATGAAGTCCTCGGCCACGCCTTCCGGATCGTAGACATAGGCCATGCCGCCCGTCATCCCCGCGCCGAAGTTGGCGCCGATCCGGCCCAGGATCACCGCAACGCCGCCGGTCATGTACTCACACCCGTTCGAGCCGCAGCCTTCCACCACGACCGAAGCCCCCGAGTTCCGCACCGCGAACCGCTCCCCGGCCCGACCCGAGGCGAAGAGGAACCCGTCCGTCGCGCCATACAGAACCGTATTGCCGATGATCGTGTTCTCCTCCGCCTTCAGCGGCGAGGACATCAGCGGCCGCACGGTGATCGTGCCGCCCGACAGCCCCTTGCCGACATAGTCGTTGGCATCGCCCTGCACTTCCAGCTTGAGGCCCCGCACCGAGAACGCCCCCAGCGACTGCCCGCAGGACCCGGTCAGCTTCACCGTCAGATGATCTGGCTGCAAAGCGTTCCGCATCCCGAACTTCTTCACGATATGGCTCGACGCCCGCGTCCCGATGGTGCGCAACGTGTTCCGCACCGCATAGGAGAGCTGCATCTTCTCGCCATCCTCGAAGAAGCGATGGCCGTCCTTGATGATCTCGGCGTCCAGCGTGTCCGGCACCGCGTTGCGCGGCTTGGTCCGGTCATAGGTGATCGACCGCGCCCCATCGACGGAAATCAGCATCGGGTTGAGGTCAAGATCGTCCAGGTTCGCCGCCCCTCGCGACACCTGCGTCAAGAGATCGGCCCGCCCGATGATCTCGTCGATGCTCCGCGCCCCGATCTGGGCCAGGATCTCCCGCACTTCCTGGGCATAGAAGGTGATCAGGTTCACCACCTTGTCCGCCGACCCGGTGAACTTCGCCCGCAGCTTCTCGTCCTGGGTGCAGACCCCCACCGGACAGGTGTTCGACTGGCACTGCCGCACCATGATGCAGCCCATCGCGATCAGCGCAGCCGTGCCGATGCCGTACTCCTCGGCCCCCATCATCGCCGCCATGACGATGTCCCGGCCCGTCCGCAGACCGCCGTCCGTGCGCAAAGTCACCCGCTCGCGCAGGTTGTTCATCGCCAGCACCTGATGCGCCTCGGTCAGGCCCATCTCCCAGGGCAGACCGGCGTATTTGATCGACGTGGCGGGCGAAGCCCCAGTGCCGCCGTTGTGGCCGCTGATGAGGATCACGTCAGCCTTGGCCTTCGCCACACCCGCCGCGATGGTCCCCACGCCCGAGGACGACACCAGCTTCACCGTCACCTTGGCCCGCGGGTTGATCTGCTTCAGGTCGTAGATCAGCTGCGCGAGGTCTTCGATGCTGTAGATGTCATGGTGCGGCGGCGGGGAAATCAGCGTCACCCCCGGCGTCGAATGCCTTAAGCGAGCAATCAGCGCCGTGACCTTCATCCCCGGCAGCTGGCCACCCTCGCCGGGCTTCGCGCCTTGCGCGACCTTGATCTCAAGTTCTTCGCAGGCGTTCAGGTATTCCGCCGTGACGCCAAAGCGCCCCGAGGCCACCTGCTTGATCTTGGCGCTGGGGTTGTCCCCGTTCGGCTCCGGCGTGAAATGCGCGGGATCCTCGCCGCCCTCACCGCTGTCGGACTTCGCCCCGATCCGGTTCATCGCCACGTTCAGCGTCTTGTGCGCCTCGGGCGAAAGCGCCCCCAGCGACATGCCCGGCGTCACGAACCGCTTCCTGATCGAGGTAATGCTCTCCACCTCCTCAATCGGCACCGGCTTGCCCAGCGTCTTGATGTCCAGCAAATCCCGCAGATGGATCGGCGGGTTCGCCCGCATCGCCGCAGAATACTGCTTCCACAGGTCATAGCTGGCCCGATCGCAAGCCGATTGCAGCATGTGCATCGTCTGCGCTTCCCAGGCGTGCTTTTCGCCCGACCGCCGCGCCTTGTAGAAGCCGCCGATGGGCAGCACATCCGCGCCACCCAGCCAGCCGCGCTTGTGGACCTCTTCCAGCTTCTGCTCCACGCCCGTCAGACCGATACCCGAGATGCGCGACTGCATGCCGGGGAAATACTCCGCCACCATGGCGCGGCTCAGGCCCACCGCCTCGAAGTTCAGCCCCCCGCGATAGGAGGAGATCACCGAGATTCCCATCTTCGACATGATCTTCAACAGACCCGCGTCGATGGCATCCCGATACCGCCGCATCGCATCGGTCAGGCTGCCGTCCAAAAGCCCCCGATCAATCCGGTCCGCGATGGAATCCTGCGCCAGATAGGGGTTCACCGTCGTCGCGCCCGAACCGATCAGCACCGCAAAGTAATGCGGGTCGATGCATTCCGCCGACCGCACGTTGATCGAGCAAAACGTCCGCAGGCCCTTGCGCGTCAGCCAGCTATGCACCGCCGAGGTCGCCAGGATCATCGGCATCCCGACGCTCGAAGGCCCCTGATGCTCGTCCGTCAGCACCAGCTGCCCGGCCCCCGACCGCACGGCGTCCTCGGCTTCCGCCCGGATCCGTTCCAGCCCGACGCGCAGGTCGTCCAGCCCCTCGCCCACCGGGAAGGTGCAGTCGATGAACGCCACCTGATCGCCGAAGCGTTCGACCATCACCTCGAACTCGGAGGTGGCGACGAAGGGGCTTTCCAGCACCAGGATTTCCGTCTGGCTGTTGTTCTCGTCCAGGACGTTGCGCAGGTTGCCGAAGCGGGTTTTCAGGCTCATCACCCGGCCTTCCCGAAGGCTGTCGATGGGTGGGTTCGTCACCTGGCTGAAGTTCTGCCGGAAGTAATGCGACAGCGGCCGGTAGACCGACGACAGCACCGCCGGCGGCGTGTCATCGCCCATACTGGCGACCATTTCCTTTCCGTCCTCGGCCATCGGCGCCAGCACCTGCTCCAGCTCCTCCAGCGTGAACCCCGCCGCGATCTGGCGCTGGCGCAGCTCGGCCCCGGTGAAGCTCTGCCTCTCGGGGATATCTCGCAGAAGCGCGTTCAGGTCGACGATCTTGCCCACCCAGTCGCCATAGGGCTGGCTGCCCGCCAGCCGGTTCTTCATCTCGGTGTCATGGTAAAGCTTGCCCTCGGTCATATCGACCGCGATCATCTGCCCCGGCCCCAGCGCGCCCTTCTCGCGGATCGTGCTTTCATCCACCGGCACCATCCCGGCCTCCGACCCCGCGATCAGCATCCCGTCGCCCGTCACCACATAGCGCATCGGCCGCAGACCATTGCGGTCCAGCCCGCCGCAGACCCAGCGCCCGTCGGTCATCGCCAAGGCCGCCGGACCATCCCAGGGCTCGATGACCGAGTTGCAATAGGAATACATGTCGGCCCAGGCCTTCGGCATGTTCACCGTCTGCTTCGACCAGGCCTCCGGCACCAGCATGGTCTTCGCCATCGGCGCCGAGCGACCCGACCGCACCAGCGCCTCGAACACCGCATCCAGCGCGCCGCTGTCGCTGGTCCCGCCCGGAATGATCGGCTTGATGTCCTCTGCCGCCGCCCCGAAGGCCTCGGACGACATGCGGATCTCGTGGCTCTTCATCCAGTTGACGTTGCCCTTCAGCGTGTTGATCTCGCCGTTGTGCGCCAGCATGCGGAACGGCTGCGCCAGCCACCATTGCGGGAAGGTGTTCGTGCTGTAGCGCTGGTGATAGATCGCGAAGGCGCTCTCGAACCGCTCGTCCATCAGGTCGGGGTAGAAGGTCGCGACCTGCTCGGCCAGCATCATGCCCTTGTAGATGATCGACCGGCAGGACAGCGAACACAGATACATCCCCTGGATGCCCGCCGCCGTCGCCGCCTTCTCGATCCGCCGCCGGATGATGTACAGCTCGCGCTCGAACTGCTCCTGGTCGATGTCCTTCTCGCAGCGGATCAGGATCTGCTCGATCTCGGGCCGCGTCGCATTGGCCTTGTCACCCAGCACCGAGACATCCACCGGCACATGCCGCCAGCCATAGATGTAATGCCCCATGCGCAGGACTTCCGTCTCAACGATGGTCCGGCAACGCTCCTGCGCGCCAAAGTCGGTGCGCGGCAGGAAGACCTGGCCCACGGCGATCAGCTTCTTCGCGTCAGGCTCGTGCCCGGTGCGGCGGACCTGGTCGTAGAAGAACTTCACCGGGATCTGCACATGGATCCCCGCCCCGTCGCCGGTCTTGCCATCCGCATCCACCGCGCCCCGGTGCCAGACCGCCTTCAGCGCGTTGATCCCGTTCTCCACCACCTTGCGCGACGGTTTGCCCGAAATGGAAACCACCAGCCCCACCCCGCAGGAGGAATGCTCGTCCTCGGCCTTGTAAAGCCCGTTCGCATCCAGCCAGGCGCGCTTTGCCTCTTCGGCTTTCACCCAGGCGGCATCATAGGTCATGGCTCATTCCTTCAAGCTGACAGGCAGGACGGGGGGTATCGGGCGCGCAGCTTCGGCCGTCAGCGCATCGCAATCGAAGATCGGCTGGTTGGAGATAAACCCGTCCTCGCCCGGAAAGACGAACTGCATCGGCGAGCCGTCGATCGGCAGCCACTGGCCATCGCCCAGATCGGTCTTGCCCGGCCCGGCGAAGAACAGCCGCCAGTCGGGGTTCACATACTCGTTCCCCTTCGACCGGCGCAGGACTGTGCCCGAAAGGTCGTATTCGGTGAAGTCGACCTCGGTCTGTTGCAGGGTGATCCCGTCGATCACCACGCTTTGCCCGGTCAGCCGGTCATAGCCCGAGGCGCGGCTTCCCGTGCCATCGTCTTTCGTCAGGCTGAAGTCCCAGGTGTCCATCCCCTCGGCAATCAGCTCGCTGTAGCTCGCCGGGTCCGCCGGACTGGAGTCCAGGGTCTGCTTCACCGGATCGTAGCTCTCGACCCATTGCCCCTCGGCGTCGATCTTCGAATAGAAGAACGGCCCCTCCTGATCCAGATCCACCCGCCACTGGTCGCCCGGAGTGTCCGCCTCGCAACGGTAGTAATGCGACACCCGGCAGCCCTTGGACTGCACGGTCATGAACGCCTCGCAACCGGCAGGGGCCTCCCATGTGCCGGCGAGGACGGGGGTAGGGAGGAAAGCGAGGATAAGAGCAAGGCGGGTCATGCACGGGTTTCCTGGTACGCGGTCGATAAATTGAACGGCTAGTTGCAACCGTATCTAGGTCTGGTCGATCCGAAGCCTTTCTGGCCTTCAAGCGCCAGAGATTTGAGTTTGATGGTTCTGGCTGAACCGCCTTGCCCATCCGAAACGTCAACCTCCAAGATCAAGAGGTCTAGCTGCTCACTGAACAGAACAGTGCCAGAAGTATGCAACCTGCTTCCCGACTCGGGGAAATCCAGATCACTCGAAACTGTCAGGCGATCAAAGGTTTCTCCTGCAAGCTTACGGGTTTCGCCCTCGTATGCATATTCCGTAACCATCGTTGCAGATTGGCTAGAGCCACCACTCTCAATCGTAGCGCGCTCTGTCGAACGGGCGGAGCCCGTCTTTACCGCGACCCGTGGATGGTCACCCGAGCTGCGCGCTCTGATGGTTGGTCCGCCGGGCATGGCGATTTCGACGACACCATGATCGGCGTCCATCGCATGTGTCTCTAGCGCGCCGTTCCCGTGCGAGATTTCTTGCCAGAAGGCGACCGGGTCGGCGCCGGGGCAGCGAAAGTAGTTCGTCACCGCGCAATGATCATCCTGCGTTGTTGCGACAAGGACGCAGGAGTCAGGCCGTTGACGAAGACTCTCGGCTGCCAATGGCGATGCCGCAGCAACGAACAGGCTAGAGATCACAAACTTCCACATCGTCGTTTCACCCAAAGTCAGGTCACATACCCTGACGTTTAACTTTCCCCGCACCCGGCGCGCGTATGGATGGAAGCCATACGCAAACCATACCGGAACCAGACTACTCCGCCGCCACCGCCCCGGTCTGGGCCAGATAGCCCAGGATCGCCTCTGCCGCCTCGCGCCCGTCGCGGATTGCCCAGACCACCAGCGAAGCCCCGCGCACGATGTCGCCCGCCGCATAGACGCCGGGCAGGCTGGTTTCATGGGTGCGGAAATCGGCCTTGACCGTGCCCCAGCGCGTCACCCTCAGCTCGGGCACGCCCCAGAGGCCCGGCAGGTCCTCCGGCTCGAAGCCGAGCGCCTGCACCACCAGATCGGCGGGTTCCACATAATCCGCGCCTTCGATCACTTCCGGCGATTGGCGGCCCGAGGCATCCGGCGCGCCAAGCCGCATCTTCTGCACCATCACGCCCTCGACCTCTACCCCGCCGGTGAAGCCCTTCGGCGCGGAAAGCCACACGAATTCAACGCCTTCCTCTTCGGCGTTCGCCACTTCGCGCTGCGAACCCGGCATGTTCGCCCGGTCGCGGCGATACAGGCACTTGACCGACAAAGCCCCCTGCCGGATCGCCGTCCGCACGCAGTCCATCGCCGTGTCGCCGCCGCCGATCACCACCACGCGCTTGCCGCTGGCGTTCAACTCGCCCGAGTCATACTCGGCCACCTCGTCGCCAAAGCCCTTGCGGTTCGACGCCGTCAGATAGTCCAATGCCTTCACGACCCCGCGCGCCCCGACGCCGGGCGCTTCGATGTCGCGCGACTTGTAGACGCCGGTCGCGATCAGTACCGCATCATGCTGGCCCCGGATCGCGTCGAAGGTGATGTCCGCGCCCACGTTGCAGTTCAGGACGAAGGTCACACCGCCATCCGTCAGCTGGGCGTTGCGGCGCTCCACCACGTCCTTCTCCAGCTTGAAGCCCGGGATGCCGTAGGTCATCAAGCCGCCCGCGCGGTCATAGCGGTCATAGACCGTGACCTGCACACCCTGCCGCCGCAGCAGGTCCGCCGCCGCAAGCCCCCCCGGACCCGCGCCGATGATGCCCACCGATTCCGCCCGTTCGACATGGGGGCGGATCGGCTTGACCCAGCCTTCCTCCCACGCCGTATCGGTGATGTATTTCTCGACCGAGCCGATGGTGACGGTGCCATGGCCCGACTGCTCGATGACGCAGTTGCCTTCGCAGAGCCGGTCCTGCGGGCAGATGCGGCCGCAGATTTCCGGGAAGGTGTTGGTGGCCTGAGAAAGCTCGTATGCCTCTTGCAGACGGCCCTCGGCAGTCAGCTTCAGCCAGTCGGGGATGTTGTTGTGCAAGGGGCAATGCGACTGGCAATAGGGCACGCCACACTGGCTGCAGCGGCTGGCCTGTTCAGCGGCCTTGCGGTCGGCGAACTCCCGGTAAATCTCGCCGAAATCCTGCGCGCGCGAGGATGCGTCCCGCTTCTCGGGCATTTCCCTGCCGACGGTGACGAATTTCAGCATCTTCTGCGTGGCCATGGGCTGCGTTCCTGGCAAATTCTTCCGGGAGCGATTTGGTACAGCGGATGCCCTTACAATAAAAGTCAGTATAGTTTACCTAATTGCCACTATTTTGGCAGATGAGGCAGGAAAGCTGACATTAATCTGCGAAATTAGGTCAGTATAGTTTCCGTATACCCCTAATGTCCCAGCAAAAGCGCCCCCAGGGCAAGCGACCCGACGATGATTCGCCACCAGCCGAATAGGGTATAGCCGTTGCGGGAAATGAAACTCAGCACCCAGCGGACCACCAGAACCGCCGTGACGAAGGCCACGGCAAAGCCCACGGCAATGTCCCAGACCGCACCGAAGTCCAGCACGTCACGGTTCTTGAACAGGTCATAAGCCACCGCCGCACCCATCGTCGGCAGGGACAGCAGGAAGGAAAACTCCGCCGCCGCGCGCTTTTCCACGCCCATCAGCAGCGCCCCCACGATGGTCGCCCCCGACCGGCTGACCCCCGGCACCATGGCAAGGCACTGGCAGAACCCGATGGCCAGGGATTTCCGGAACGGCAGCGCCATCGCGTCGTGATGCACTGGCGGCGGCGCAATACGGTCGATGACCAGCAGGATCACGCCCCCGAGGATCAGCATCACGGCGATAAGCTTGGGCGTCTCGAACAGCACGTCCTTGACGAAGTCATGCGCCAGAAGCCCCACAACGACGGCGGGAAGAAAGGCCAGGAACAGCGACACCAGCGCCCGCCGCGCCGCATCTTCATGCCGCGCCCGCAGAACCAGCCGGGTCAGAAGCCCCGCATAGACAGTGAACAGCGCCAGGATCGCACCCAGCTGGATCACCACCTCGAAGGTCTTGCCTGCGCTGGAGAAGCCCAGAAAATGTCCGGCCAGCAGCAAATGCCCGGTAGAGGACACCGGCAGGAACTCGGTCAGTCCCTCAAGCAGGCCAAGAAGCGCGGCTGCGAGAGTGGAGTCCAAACCTTAGGCTTTCCTGAGATTCTTGGCCGAATCCTTGATCGCCGCATATTGCCCCGAGGGACGATAGCGCCACAGGTATTCCGGCAGCACCGCTTCCATTGCCGTGGGGGTGATACCCAGTTCGGCAAAGCCCTTCGCATCTGCCGACACCACATTGTCATGACGCAGGTTCTTCACCTGGTCGCGGGTCAGCACCTTGTTCTCGATCAGACCCAGCGTTACCGCCTGCACCATGTCGAAACCGAAGCCGACGATCCGCGCCAGGACGAATGGCAGGTTCAGCACCGCGCGACGGCGCTGCACGACATGCAGCATCCGGCCCATCAACCCGCGGAAGCTGTCGACCTCCGGCCCGCCAAGCTCATAGATTCCCGGCGCAGCCTGACCCAGCACGCCCTTGGCTGCCGCCTTCGCCACATCATCGACAAAGACCGGCTGGAACCTGGTTTTGGCACCCACCACCGGCAGGATCGGCCCAAGCCGGGTCATGGCGGCAAAGCGGTTGAAAAAGTTGTCCTCGGTTCCGAAGACGACCGAGGGACGCAGGATCACCGCCGTCGGGAAGGCCGCAATCACCGCCGCCTCGCCTGCCCCCTTGCTGCGCGCGTAATCGCTGTCCGATCCCGCATCCGCGCCAATGGCCGAGACATGCACCAGGGTCCTCACCCCTTCCGCCGCCGCGAGTTGCGCGATCCGGCCCGCGCCTTCCGTCTGCACGGCCTCGAAGGTGTTGGCGCCAAGGCTGTTCAGCACACCCACGCAGTTCACCACCGCATCCGCTCCACGGATCAGCGCCCGCACGCTGGCATCGTCGCGGATGTTGCAGGCCAGCGGCTCGACCTGTCCGGGCACGCCGTAAGGCCTGACGAACAGGGCTTCGTTGGGGCGACGCACCGCCACCCGGACGCGCCAGCCTTCCTTGGCCATGCGCCGGGCGATGTAGCGACCGACAAAGCCCGAACCACCGAAGATCGTGACCAGCTTGCTCATGCGCGCACCCCCGACAGGTGCCCGTCGGGCACCGAAGACCTGGCGGATGAATAGCCCCGCAACCGGGCACGGGCAAGGCCAAAGCGCCGCCAAGAAAATTGCATCGAGGGCCGTTGACTCTGCCAAGGGGCATCGTTACATCGCCCATCAGTGCCCAGATGGCGGAATTGGTAGACGCACTGGTTTCAGGTACCAGCGCTGCAAGGCGTGGAGGTTCGAGTCCTCTTCTGGGCACCATTCTACCGCAGAAGCCGTGCAATCCCAATGGGTTGCACGGCTTCGGTATTTTCCGGCCCCCGACCGTGACCGCCGCTACCGGATCAGGTGTTCCGCGCTGAATAAAGGTAGTCCCGCGTCATCGGAACCGTGCCGCGCGCCTTTGAAAGCTGCAACTGGTGGATCACCAGAAAGGCCTCGGAAAAGCTCAGCTCGGCCGATTGCAGATAGTAGCGCCACATCCTGATGAAGCGGTCATCCTGCAACTGCTTCACCCGGTCGAGGTTCCGGTCGAAGCGTTTCAGCCATTCCTGCAAGGTCCGCTCGTAATGGCCGCGCCAGACCTCCAGGTCGGCAAGGATCAGGCCAGACTTCTCGACCACCCGCGACGCCTCGGACAGCGACGGGCAATAGGCACCCGGAAAGATGTACTTGTTGAACCAGGGCGAGATCGCTGCCGGGGGCGACCAGCGCCCGATGTAGTGAATCAGGGCCACGCCGTCCGCTGTCAGCAGGTCCGCGACCTTCTGGAAATAGGTGCGCAGATGCGGCAGGCCCACATGCTCCATCATGCCCACCGACACCACGCGGTCGAAGCTGTCGGTCACTGCCCGGTAATCGGTGAGGCGGAATGTCACCTGCCCGTCCAGCCCGGCGATCTGCGCCCGCGCCCGCGCTTCGGCCAACTGCACCTCGGAAAGCGTGACCCCCACCACCTCGACGCCGTGATCGCGCGCAAGGGTCAAGGCCAGCGTTCCGAAGCCACAGCCGATGTCCAGGACGCGCATGCCAGGCCGAAGCAGCAGCTTCGCCCCGATATGCGCCATCTTCGCGGCCTGGGCTTCTTCCAGCGTCATGTCCGGCCGCCGGAAATAGGCGCAGGTGTATTGCTTGGTGTCATCCAGGAACAGATCGTACAGCTCGGACGAGATGTCGTAGTGATGCGCCACGTTGCGCTGCGCGATGCCCAGGTGGTTCGCATGCAGCCAGGACCTTGCCCATCTGGCACAGGAGGAGAACCGCGCAAGGGGTGCCGGAATCTTCCGGCCGCGCACATTGCGCAGAAGAAAGGTGATGAAGCTGCGGATGTCGTTGTCGCGAAACGTCATCCGGCCATCGACATAGGCTTCGCCCAGCGTCAGGTCGGGCCGGACCAGAAATCGTCGCGGCAGATCGGGATCATGCAGCACAACGCCGACGCTCGGCTCGCCGCCGGGCCCGAAGGAATGCTCGCTCCCGTCGGCCAGCGTCAGGTCGATCCGGCCTGCGCGCACCCCATGCCGCAAGAGCGCGAACAGCACGCGGTCAGAAATCATGGGCCGGCCCTCCTGTCAGGGATGCGAACATCGATGCCGGCAACGCGCAGGGTGCAGAAAGGTTCCCGGACCTCAGCGATAGAATTGTTCAGTCAGGCCAATTCTGTTCCGTGGGCGCGTGCCAGGACAATACCGCATTACGTAGCGCCCGCCGCAGATCATCCGCTGATGGATGAAAGCAGTTGACCGTCGCCTTGCACGGATCAGTATTCTAC
>JAGPEG010000100.1 GCA_018057165.1 Tabrizicola sp. | reverse complement strand
CGATGGCGATGGCCTCGGCGCGTTCACCGGGCGCTTCGATCAGGGTCAGGGCGTCGGTGGCGGGCGGAAGGTCGGGCACCTTTGGCCCCTCGGTCAGCCATTGGTCGGTGATCGGCGCGGGGCGAAGCGAGAGCGAGATCAGCCGATTGCGCCCCGGATCGGGGGGCTGGCTGTCGGTCCAGCGCCGGATCGCGCCCGGCCCGCAGTCCAAGAGGTCCATCACTCGGCGGAAGCGGTATTGCGGGTGATCCTCGGCGGTCAGCGCGTCCTCCATGCTGTCCCAGACCGGATCGGGCGTGTCGAAATCATAGCCCGGAAGGACAACAGCCCCGTTCGGCAGCCGGGCGATGGCCTGCACCAGCAGCGCCGTCGTCCCGCGCGAGGCGGTGGACCCGGCAAGGATCACCGGATCGACGGGAGGCGACACCGCCCATTGTTCCGTCAGGCGGGTGACAGCCCGACGCAACACTGCCTCGGCATCCGGGGTCTCGCCGCGCAGCGCCTCGGTCACGATGCCAAGGAAGGCCTGGGTCCGCGCCCAGTGCGCCGAATGGTTGGCGACGTCCAGCCGGGCGATGCGGCCGGGGTCGACGCCTTCGCCCTGCATCTCCTCCATCAGCGCGGCCAGGCTGTCGGCCAGATCGTAAAGCGCGGTGCGGGGGAATTGCGTGCTGCCGGTAGCAAGGAGGCCGTCGAGCAGCACCGACAGTTCCAGCCTGCGGCGCAGGGGAGAAATCGGGTGCGGCAGGGCGGCCCCGGCCAGCGCGGCGGCTTCGGTGACAAGCATCAGCCGGGGTAAAAGCAGCGCGCCCTTGGCTTGCAGGCATTCCGTCACCCGGCGGCGCATCCGCTGGGTGTTGACGATCAGCGTCACCTGCGCCAGCGCCTCGGGTGGCTTGCCCGCCATGCGGGTCAGCACCCCCGCGACCAGTTCGGCTGGGAAATCGACGCCGGGGGGTAAAGCGAAAAGGTTCGGCTCGGTCATGGCCGGTCAGAGTGGAGGAGTGCTTCCGCCGCCGCAATCCCTTCGGGGTGGCCCACGTCGCACCAGCCGCCCTGGTGGACCAGTCCGAAAGCGGTGCCCGCCGCGATCATCTCGGTCCAGGGCCGGTTCAGGGAGAACACGGTGTCGGGCATGGCGGCGATGCGGGCCGGGTTGAGGATCTGCGCGCCGATATAGACCTGGTCCTCGCCGCCTTCACCGCGGGAAATCCGTCCGTCGGGGGCAAGGCGGAAATCACCCTTCGGGCCGTGGGCCAGCGTCTCAGCCAGCGGCAGGAGCAGGAGAAGCGCCTCCATCCGGTTGTCATCCCAGGCGGCGGAAAGTTCCGAAAGCGGGTTCGCCCCGGTCCAGATCCCGTCGCTGTTCAGGATCGCCACCGGACCATCACCCAAGAGCGGCAGAGCCGCCTTCAGCCCACCGCCGGTTTCAAGGATTTGCCCGGCTTCATGGCTGATCGCGACACCTTTGCCGGCCAGATGCTCGGCTATTTGCGCCGCGCGGTAATGGGTGTTGACGACGGTGTGACGCACGCCTGCGTCCTTGGCGACAGCTAGCGCATGGTCGATCAGCGGTCGGCCCGCGACCGGGATCAGCGGCTTCGGGCGGGCTTCGGTCAGCGCGCCCATGCGGGTGCCGAACCCGGCAGCGAAGACCATCAGCGGGAAGGGGTAGTCAGGCATTGCTGTTCGATCTTGTGCAGGAGTTCGGGGGTGGGCGCAGGCAGGAGCCGGTCGCAGATCGCGCGCAGGTCGGCAAGGGTGGGATGGGCGAGGTTCTGCTGCAACTGGCCCCAGACGCGGGGGATCAGGCGCAGGTACTGCGGCTTGCCCGCGACAAGGCAGAGGCGGGCGAAGACACCCAGGATGCGCAAGGCCCGCTGTGCGCCCAGCGTCGCATACTGGGCGGCGAAAGCAGCCGGGTCGGCCCCGGTGGCGCTGGCAAAGCGGGCGATCATCGCGGCCTCGGTCCCCGACCGGACATCGCGGCGGGCGTCCTGGAGAAGCGAGACGAGGTCGTAGCCCGGCTGGCCCAACTGCCCGAGTTGAAAATCAAGAAGCCCGACCCGTGTCAGGCCGGCACGACCCGGTAGCCAGAGCAGGTTTTCGGCGTGGTAATCGCGCAGGATCAGCACGCGCGGGCCATCGGCATGGGTGGTCAGGGCGGCGGTGAGGGCGGCGTGAAACTCTGCCCCATCCGGTGCGGTGCCGGTGGCCGCAAAGGCATACCAGTCCAGTGCAAAACCCGCCGCCGTCGCCCAGTCTGCGGCTGTCAGGTTCGGCAGGCCGGGCGGGGGCACGGCGGTTTGCAGGTGCAAAAGCACATCGACCGCCGGAGCATAAAGCTCCACCTCGCGGTCGGGATCGCTGGTCAAAAGCCGGGCATAGAGATCGTCGCCGAGGTCTTCCAGAAGCAGGAGGCCCTGCGAAAGGTCTTCGGCCAGGATCCTGGGGGCAGCAAGGCCAAGGCCGCGCAGATGGCGGGCCATGCTGACGAAAGCCAGCGGATCGTCAGCCCCGCCGGGCGGGTTGTCCATCAGCACCGCCGTCGCCGCACCCAGGCGCAGCCGTTCGTAGCGCCGGTCCGACGCATCGCCCGCGAGGTGGCGGCGGTCGGCCGCGCCCCAGCCGGACCGGGTGAGAAACCCGGCAATCTGGCCCGCCCGGTCAAGCATCAGCCAGTTCCAGTGCCAGCCCGGTGCGCCCACCGCTGATCGCCGCCCGTCGCCCCTCGCCCGTCGCCTCCAGCCGAATACGCAGCGCATCCGGCGGCACATGCGCGCCAAGCCGGTCGGGCCATTCCACCAGACAGATCGCAGTCTGGAACGCATCGTCGAGACCCAGTTCCCAGACCTCGTCGGGGTGGGTCAGTCGATAAAGATCGGCGTGCCAGATCTCCACGCCCGCCGCCTCATAAACCTGGACCAGCGTGAAGGTGGGTGAGGGCACCTCTTCCGCACGGCCCAGACGGGCGCGGATGAAGGCGCGGGCGAGACAGCTTTTCCCGGCCCCGATCGGACCCTCCAGCAGGATCACGTCGCCGGGACGGGCCAGTGTGGACAGCTTGCGGCCCAGCGCCTCTGTTGCGTCGGCGTCGGGCAAATCGAGAGAGAGCGGGGCAGTGCGCGTCATGCCGCGACTGTAGCGGCGGGGCGGGCCGCCGCAAGCCTCAGGCCGAGAGGAGCCCGATCAACGCCGGGTCCCGGACCGTCTGAAGCGCGACCGCGCTTTGGACCCGGAAGGTGATCAGCGTCGCCCCGCCGGTCAGGGGCCGGAACCGGCAGGAGACCAGCCGTCCGTCCAGTAGCCGCACTTCACCTTCCCAGGGTGTGCGGTCGCCCGCACTGCTGACGAAATCGGTCGCGTCATCCCAAAGCAGCGATGGCGCGGCATGTTCCCGCCACCAGGCGCAGAGGGTGGCGATGCTCGCCTCGGACAGCAGAACCTGCGGATCGTGCTGCCAGAGCTGGGCATAGGCGTGGTTCGACATGACCAGCTGCCCGCCCCGCGAAAAGACAGCCACCGCATCTTCCACCGCGTCGATCACCGATTGGCCAAGCTCCAGATCGGCCCGATAGCGGCGGGTGCGCGACATTTCGTTGGAAATATCCTCGAACATGAAGGCCAGCGCGCCGTTCGGATGCGGACGCCCGATGACGCGGTAGGTCTGGCCACCCGGCAGGCTCCAGGTTTCCTCGAAAATACCCATCGTCGCCTCTTCCTCCAGCCGGGCCAGCTGCTTGCGCCAGCTGCGATAGTCACGCGGTTCCGGGATCATCGCCTTGGCGCGCATCGCATCGAGAAAGGCATTGAGCGTAGGGCGGCCGATCAGAAGCTCGGGCGCAAGCGTCGTCAGGTCGGCAAGGGCCGGGTTGAACATCTGCAAGGAGCGCGAACGGTCGAAGATCGCCAGGCCGATGGGCAGGTCGGCGAAGGTCTTGGTCAGCGTCTGCATGAATTCGCGCAGCGCGGTTTCGGCCTGTACCGCCCGGTCGGCCGCCAGCGCGTAGCACAGCACCTCCTCACCCTGCGGCATGCGGACGAGATCGAACCATTCCGGACCACTTGGCATCTGCAGCTTCAGCCGGGGCAAGCGGGCCTTCGGCGCATCGGGCAGGTCGAACAGCTTCGGCAAGGGCCAGGACAGGTCTTCACCTTCGGGCAGAAGTTCCACCGCGCGGATGAGATAGGCGTGATTCGCCCAGATCACCGCGCCCTCCGCCATCTCTTTCCACATCAGCATCGGCGCGCGCGACAGGACCGCCCGTTGCACCATCACCTCTTGCTGCAGCGCCGCCGCCGTTGCCGCATCGCTCCGACCGGCCGGAAGCGCGGCCTGGCCGCCATCAATCGTCACCCGCGTCAGCCCGGAAAGATGCTCGGCCCGCAGAACCAGCGCGGCGGATGTGCCGGGGCGCGAGGGGATATGCAGCTGCCCGATCCGGGGCAGGCAGGCCAAGCGTTCGGTAAGATTGGGAAAATCCGGCCCGAAACGCGCAATCATCCGCGACCAGGCGCGGCTGTCCTCACCTTCGGGCAGCAGCAGCCGTGCGGCGGGCGAGGCATCGAGCAGCCGTTCGCCATCGAACAGGAAGGCCACCCGCGAAGGCCCCGGATCGAAGATGCTGGGCCGCGACTGCGGGTTGCGCGATTGCCAGGCCGCAAGCAGCAGCAGGGCTGACAGCGCGACCAGAAGCCCGGCCAGCACCAGTCCGAATGCCATCGACCAATCGCCCGCCATCTGGACCCCCGGAAAGGAAACATCCCCGCAAGGCTAGGCCGGATTCGGTTAATCGCCGGTTAACTGCGGTTCAGCTCTCGAAACGGGTGTTCGCGCCCAGGCCGCCGGGGGACGGCGGTGGCAGCAGGTCGGCGGCATCCCACACCGCCTCGACCACCGCCCCGCAGCGGTCGGGCCGGTCCTCGGGGGCAAGGAACGGATCGGTCCCGTTGGCAAAGGACAGCTCGGCCCCGGAGCGTTCCAGCAGCGTCTTGGCGATGAAGAGGCCAAGCCCCATGCCCTCATAGCCCGGACGTTTTTCCACCTCGGGTTCCGGGCGCCGGGCGCGGACGAAGGGGTCGCCGATCCGCCCGATCACGCTGGGCGGGAAGCCTTCGCCGTCGTCGGTGATGCGGATGATGATCCGGCGCGAGGTCCATTCGCCCTCGACCCAGACGGTCGAACGGGCAAAATCCACCGCGTTCTGCACCAGGTTGCGCAAGCCGTGGATGATCTCGGGCCGCCGCAGGATCGTGGGTTGCGGCTCAACGCCGTCCTGGACGGGGGCGAATGCGAAGTCCACCCGCTTGCCCCGCGCCAGATGCGGCTCGGCGGCCTCGCGCAGGACCGCCGACAAGGGCGCCTGCCGCAGATGCAGGTCGTCCTTTCCGGCCCGGCCCATGTCGCGCAGGATGTCGCGGCAGCGGTCGGCCTGTTCGCGGATCAGGCGGGCATCTTCCTGCAGCTCGGGCTGGCTCTCCAACTCCTCGATCAGTTCGGCGCTGACCAGCTTGATCGTGGCCAGAGGGGTGCCCAGCTCATGCGCCGCGGCGGCGACGACGCCCGCCAGATCGGTCAGCTTCTGCTCCCGCGCCAGCGCCATCTGGGTGGCCAGAAGCGCCTCGGACATATGGCGCATCTCGGTGGCGACGCGGCGGGAATAGAGGCCGAGGAACAGGATGCCGATGATGATCGACAGCCAGAAGCCGAAGGCAAACAGCTGCGGGATGACCAGTTCGGTGCCATCCGCAAAGCGCAGGGGCAGATACCAGACCATCGCGACCGAAACGGCGAGGATCGCCAGCGCGCCGAGGAGAAGCGTCGAGCGCAGACCAAGCACGCTGGCCGAAATGGTGACCGGGGCCAGCATCAGGATCGCGAAAGGATTGGTCAGCCCCCCGGTCAGGACCAGAAGGAAGGCAAGCTGGCACAGATCGAACAGCAGGGTCAGGAAGGCCCCGACCTCGCTCAGCCGACGGTTCTCGGGGAACAGGCCCACCAGCAGCAGATTCGCCAGCACCGAAAGCCCGACCGCCAGTGCGCAAAGGCCCAGCGGCAGTTGCAGCGCATAGGCCTGACTGGCCACCAGGATCGCGGCGACCTGCCCGGCAATCGCCATCCAGCGCACCAGGATCAGTGTGCGCAGCCGAACCATGTTGGCCCCGGCATCACGGGCCGGAAAGCCGGGTATCGCCGTAACCATGTTGTGACCGAAGGACTCATTTTCTGGGTTGGGCATTGTTAAGGGCGCCCTTCTCTGAGATCAATGCGCCCCGTCAAACCCCGGGGGAATGCCGATGACCAGGTTCTATGCAGGAATGGCCGCCACGGCCGTCGCCGTCTTTCTGGGCGCTTCGGCCTGGTATGTCGTGGCGAACCGCAGCGATGACGTCTTTGCCGAATGCCGACAGGGCCAGGTTGCGGGGGGCGATATCGGCGGGCCGTTCACACTGGTCGATACCAGCGGCAAATCGGTCAGCGATGCGGACGTGATCACCAAGCCGAGCCTCGTCTATTTCGGCTACACCTTCTGCCCCGATGTCTGCCCGCTGGACATGGCGCGCAATGTCGATGCGGTGGACAAGCTGGAAGCGCAGGGCATTGATGTGACCCCGGTCTTCATCTCCATCGACCCCGAGCGGGACACCCCCGACGCCCTGGCGGATTACGCTTCGAACATGCACCCGAAGCTTGTCGCCCTGACCGGCAGCCCCGAACAGGTCAAGCTGGCATCGCAGGCCTACAAGACCTTCTACAAGAAACGCGAAACCGGCGACGAATATTACCTTATGGACCATTCGACCTTCACCTATCTGATGCTTCCGGGCACCGGATTTGTGGATTTCTTCCGGCAAGAGGTTACTTCCGACAAGATGGCGGAAAGCGTTGCTTGTTTCGTGAAGGCAGGCAAAGCTAAGCCATAGGGCATGGCTCGCGGAGATCAGGAAAGACGCATGACCGAAGACCTCGCCGATCTGGGACCGGACCCGACGCTGCTGCTTGTCGATGATGACGAGCCCTTTGTGAAACGACTGGCGAAGGCGATGGAAAAACGCGGCTTCCTGACCGAAACCGCGCAAAGCGTGGCCGAAGGCCGGGCCAAGGCGATTGCGCGGCCCCCGGCCTATGCGGTGGTCGACCTGCGGCTGGAAGACGGCAACGGGCTTGAGGTGATCGAGACCCTGCGCGAAAAGCGGCCCTCCTGCCGGATCGTCGTGCTGACCGGCTATGGCGCGATTGCAACGGCAGTGGCCGCAGTGAAGATCGGGGCGGTGGATTATCTGTCAAAGCCCGCCGATGCCAATGACGTGACCAATGCCTTGCTGGCCAAGGGCGGCAATCTGCCGGAACCGTCGGAAAACCCGATGTCCGCGGACCGCGTGCGCTGGGAACATATCCAGCGGGTCTATGAAATGTGCGACCGGAATGTTTCGGAAACGGCACGCCGTCTTTCAATGCATCGCCGCACCTTGCAGCGCATTCTGGCGAAAAGAAGCCCCAAGTAATCAACAATTCTTGCGCTGGAGCAATATTGGTCCTATTCAAGGCGTATCTATATCCGAGGGGGATCAGGCATTGAACATGGACTTGAATGCGTTTTCGTTGAAAGAGCTGAAGGATCTGCAATCACAGGTCGCAAAGGCAATTTCGGGATATGAAGATCGCCGCAAGCGCGAGGCGCTGGCGGAACTGGAAGACAAAGCCAAGGCAATGGGCTTTTCGCTGGCCGAGTTGACGGGGATCACGGCCGGACGCAAACGCTCGCCGTCGATGGCGAAATATGCGAATCCGGCGAATGCTGCCGACACCTGGTCTGGCCGTGGCCGCAAGCCGCGCTGGTTCTCGGAAGCCTTGGCCAAGGGCAAGAAGCCCGACGATATGGCGATCTGAACCTCAGATCTGCGATTTGAGCCATTTGAGGAATGCCCGGGCCGCTGCGCGCTTTGGCCCGGGCAACGTCACGATGAAATAGGCCGGCAGCTTTTCGCGGCTTTCATAGACGATGCGCAAACGTCCGTCCGCCACGTCGGATTCGATCAGCGCCGCTGTTTCCACCACCAGGCCAAGCCCCTGCCGCGCCGCCGCGATGGCCAGTTCCTCGCTGTTGATGTCGGTCCGGCTCAGCGTCTCGGGGTCAAGCCCCAGTTGCCGCAACAGCGCATCCTGCTCCGGCCAGCTGCGCGACAGGACCCAGTCCATTTCCGCAAGCTCGTCTGTCGTCAGTTCGGCCTTGTCGCCGATCAAGGACGGTGCCCCGGCAATCACCAGCCGGGCCGAGGCTAGATATTGCGTCTCCAGCCCCGGCCAATCGCCGTTGCCATAGCGGATGCCCAGATCCATCCGTTCGCGGTGCAGGTCGACGACCTTGCTGTCGGGGTGCAGCGACAGGCCGATATCGGGTTGCTGCTCCCAGAAATCCTTCAGCCGCGGCATCAGCCATTGCGCCGCGAAGCTGGCGGTCAGGGTCACGCGCACCGGACGATCCGCCTCGCCTGCCCGCAACGCCTCCAGACCGCGCTGGATGGCCCCGAAACCTTCCCTCAGGGCCTCGGCCAGTTGCTCGCCGTCCGCCGTCAGGCCGACCCCCCGCCCCTCGCGCTGGACCAAGGGGCGGCCCATATGTTCCTCCAGCGCCCGGACCTGCTGGGCCACGGCGGCATGGGTCACGTTCAGCACCCGCGCCGCCTGGGAAAAGCTGCGCAGATCCGCCGTCGCTTCGAAGGCGCGCAGGGCTGTCAGCGAGGGGATGTTGCGCCAGTCGGTCGCCATCTGTTAGCCAGTCTTACAATATGGAAGCCTTATTGAATCGTATCACGGTCAGTTTCATGGCAAAAGAGAGCATCGCAAGCCGAAAAGGAGAAAGGTCATGTTGAACATCTTTGCCGATGCCCTGCTGGTCGCAACGCGGCTGGGCCGCGCGTCCGAGGACTATCTGCCGCGTCACTATCCGCGCCGCTCGCCGCGCGAATTCCAGGATGACGAAGGGCTCCGCACCGCCGACCACCTGCGGCACATGGGCCGCTGATGCCCTGTCGCTGTCAGCAGGACTCAAGCAGTCTCGCCACTGTCGAGACATAGTCCGCCCGCACCTCTGCGGGCGGACGAAGCCGTATTTCCAGCCGGTGAAGCAGCTCCGGCACCGGTCGACCGAACAGCTTGTCCGCCTCCGCCTCACGAAACCCCGCAATCCGCACCGCTTCCAGCCAGGCCGAAACCTTGTCCGCCGCCTTGATCGCCTTCTTGATCGGCGCGGGCAGCACCGCAGGCAGGCCGAAGCGCAGATGCACCGCCGCTGTCAGCCGCAGGTCCAACTCGCCATAGCCCGGCCCGACCGCCGCCTTCACCGGGCTGATCATGTCGCCGATCACATATTCCGGCGCATCGTGCAGCACCGCCGCCAGGCGCCATTTCGCCGCGATGCCGGGGCTCACGCGGCTGAAGATCTGTTCGACCAGCAGCGAATGCTCCGCCACCGAATAGGGCCAGTCGCCCCGCGTCTGCCCGTTCCAGCGCGCGACGAAGGCCAGGCCATGCGCGATATCCTCGATCTCGATATCCACCGGGGTGGGGTCCAGCAGGTCAAGCCGTCGGCCCGAAAGCATGCGTTGCCAGGCGCGGGGTTGTTTCATTGTCGGGCCTTTGTTGTCTGTTTACCGGATCAATGCTATCTGCCCGCGCAACCAAGGATCAAGGAGAGCGCCGGGATGGCTGCGGATTACATCGTCAAGGACATCGCTTTGGCCGAGTTCGGCCGCAAGGAACTGACCATCGCCGAAACCGAAATGCCGGGCCTGATGGCCTGCCGTGAGGAGTTTGGCACCTCGAAACCGCTGAAAGGCGCGCGGATCGTCGGCAGCCTGCACATGACGATCCAGACCGCCGCGCTGATCGAGACGTTGACCGCCCTTGGCGCCGATGTCCGCTGGGCCTCCTGCAACATCTTCTCGACCCAGGACCACGCCGCCGCCGCCATTGCCGCTGCCGGCATTCCGGTCTTTGCCGTCAAGGGCCAGACCCTGACCGAGCATTGGGATTATCTCGACCGCTCGTTCATGTTCCCCGCCAATTCTGAAGGTGTGGGCGCGAACATGATCCTGGATGACGGCGGCGATGCCACGCTTTACGTCCTTCTGGGCGCGCGGATGGAGGCGGGCGAGGATGTGCTGGCCGTGCCGCAATCCGAAGAAGAGGAAGTCATCAAGCTGCAGATCCAGAAGCGGATGAAGCAGTCGCCCGGCTGGTTCGCCAAGACCAAGGCGGCGATCAAGGGCGTGTCGGAAGAAACCACCACCGGCGTCCATCGCCTGTATGACCTGCACAAGCGGGGCCAGCTCCCGTTCCCGGCGATCAACGTCAACGACAGCGTGACGAAGTCGAAGTTCGACAACAAATACGGCTGCAAGGAATCGCTGGTCGACGGCATCCGCCGCGCCACCGATACGATGATGGCCGGCAAGGTCGCCGTCGTCTGCGGCTATGGCGACGTGGGCAAGGGCTCGGCGGCCTCGCTGCGCGGCGCGGGCGCCCGCGTCAAGGTCACGGAAGTCGACCCGATCTGCGCGCTGCAAGCCGCGATGGACGGCTATGAAGTCACGCTTCTGGAAGACGAAGTCGCCAGCGCCGACATCTTCATCACCACCACCGGCAACCGCGATGTGATCCGCATCGAGCATCTGCGCGAAATGAAGGACATGGCCATCGTCGGCAACATCGGCCACTTCGACAACGAGATCCAGGTCGCAAGCCTGCGCAACCACAAATGGACCAACATCAAGGAACAGGTCGACATGATCGAGATGCCTTCGGGCGCGCGGATCATCCTCCTGTCCGAAGGCCGTCTGCTGAACCTCGGCAACGCCACCGGCCACCCCAGCTTCGTGATGTCGGCTTCCTTCACCAACCAGGTCCTCGCCCAGATCGAGCTGTGGACCAAGGGCGAGGATTATGCGCCCGGCGTCTACATCCTGCCGAAGGCGCTGGATGAAAAGGTCGCCCGCCTGCATCTGAAGAAGATCGGCGTGAAACTGACCGAACTGCGCAAGGATCAGGCCGACTATATCGGCGTGAAGGTGGAAGGTCCGTTCAAGGCCGAGCATTACCGCTATTGATAGCAAAAACCGGCCCGGTTCATCCGGGCCGGTCTGCCTTCGAACTGACTGGTCTCAGGCCTTCCGGGCGGTCGGAACAGCGGCAGGCTGATCCATCGCGGCGACGGGCGATCTCTGGTTCATCAGGCCCCAGAGAAAGCCATTCGTCACCGACTGCATCCCCAGCGCACCAAGTACAGCCACCAGCGAGGCGATCCGGGTCATCGTTCCGGGTTCCAGCGGGCCAAAGTCATGCGCGGCCCAGAAGCCGACCGATCCCAGCGTCGCAAGCACAGCCATGACCAGGAATACCGCGCCGACCTGACAGGCCGCTTCCACCGACAGCCGCCCGCGCAGGGCCTCGAACCTGTCCGAGGTGGGCAGCAGGCTCATCCGCACGGCAAACAGCCG
>JAGPEG010000099.1 GCA_018057165.1 Tabrizicola sp. | reverse complement strand
GTCCAGATCAGCGCGGTCGAGCGAGGTGAGCACGGTGACAGCAAGGATTTTGAGACCCGTGCCACCCTTGCCCATCGCGGCGGCGGCCACAACCTGCGGGTCGCCGTGGACGGTCAGGAAGTCGAGGTCGTATTGCGCCAGGCCCCGCACGGCAGCCTCGATGGTCGCGCCGATGTCGAACAGCTTCATATCAAGGAAAATGCGCTTGCCCTGGTCGTGCTTCAGCTCATTCGCCAGCGCGAAGCCTCCGCCGGTCAGCATCCCGAGGCCGATCTTGTAGAAACTGGCCGCATCGCCGATCCGGGCGACAAGGTCCAGCCCCTGCACCACGTTCGGCACGTCCAGGGCGACGATCAGGCGGTCATCTGCGGGCATGGGCACTCCTCGGGTTTGGGGCGGTTTGACGGCGTGGGGCTGGGCTGTCAAGACTGGCGCAAAACGGGGAAGCGGGATGATCCTGGCATTCGACATCGGCGGCAGCCGGATCAAGGCGGCGGTCTGGGACGGGGCACTGCGGCCCTTGGGCGAGGTGGCGACACCACTTGGCGACAAGGCAGCCTTCACGGCGGCAGTGGCGGGCTTCGTCACCGGGCGCGAGACCGGGATCGCGGTGTCGATTGCCGGTGTGGTCGACCCGGCGACGGGTGTGGGGAAGGTGGCGAACATCCCGGCGATTGACGGGTTGGCCCTCGGACCGGAGGTGCAGGCGGCGACGGGGTTGCCGGTGCAGGTGCTGAACGATGCCGACTGCTTTGCATTGGCCGAAGCCAGCCACGGGGCCGGGCGCGGGCAGGGGACGGTGTTCGGGGTGATCCTGGGCTCCGGTGTCGGCGGCGGCCTGGTGATCGGGGGCCGGGCGATCACCGGCGCGGGCGGCTATGCCGGGGAATGGGGGCACGGCCCGGTGATCCGGGGCGAATACGCCTTCCCGTGTGGCTGCGGACAGGTGGGCTGCGTGGATACGGTGGGTTCCGCCCGCGGATTGGAGCGGCTGCACCGCAAGCGGACGGCGGAATTGTTGCGAGCCGAGGCGATCATCGCAGGCTGGATGGCCGGAGAGGCCGAAGCGGGCGAAACGCTGGCGCTCTGGCGGGATCTGGTGGCGGGGCCCCTGTCAATGGTGGTGAACGTGGTCGGCGCGGATGTGGTGCCGGTGGGCGGCGGGCTTTCGCGGGCTCCGGGGCTGGTCAGCTATCTGGACGAGGCCGTGCGGCTGCGTATCTTGCGGAAGACGAAGGCGCCGCTGCTGGTGCCGGCCGAATGCGGGGCGGATGCGGGTTTGCTCGGCGCGGCGATGGCGGGGGTTGCGGCATGGGGGTAAGGCTGGAGGTCTGTATCGACAGCGCCGAGGGTCTGGCCGAGGCCGTTGCAGGCGGGGCGGACCGGATCGAACTCTGCGCGGCGCTGGCGCTGGGCGGGCTGACGCCCTCGGTCGGGCTGATCGAACTGGCCATGCGCTGTGGCGTGCCGGTGGTGGCGATGATCCGGCCCCGCGCCGGGGATTTCACCTGGTCCGAGGTGGAAGTCGCGATGATGGAAGCCGAGATCGCAACGGTCCGCACGGCGGGGCTGCATGGTGTGGTGCTCGGGGCTTCGCTGCCCGACGGGCGGCTGGATCTGCCGGTGCTGCTGCGGCTGGTGGCGGCCTCGCGCGGGTTGGAGCTGGTCCTGCATCGCTGCATCGACCTGACCCCCGACATGGGTGCGGCACTGGAGGAAGCGATCTCCCTGGGCTTCCACCGTATCCTGACCTCGGGCGGCGAGACCACTGCCGAGCTTGGCGCGGCGCGGATTGCGGCGCTGGTCAGGCAGGCTGCCGGACGGATCACGGTAATGCCGGGGTCGGGCGTGACCCCCGGCAATGCCGCCATGCTGAAGGGGCTTGGCATCCGCGAGATTCACGCGTCATGCTCGGTCTCGACCCCGGTTTCGGGCCGGGCGGTCGAGATGGGTTTTGCCCCGTCCCTGCGGCGGCAGACCGATGCGGATGCGGTGCGGGCCTTGCGCAAGGCGCTGGAATAGGAGCGGGCGATGGAGTTGAAGCTGGATTACGACCGCCCGGAAGATGGACCGGGATCGGGGCCGCTGACCGTGGGCTGGTTCCTGGCTTCGGACAAGGGCGCGGTGCTGTATGACCCGCCCGAGCGGGTGGTGATCCGCCCGCCGAACAAGGCGCATGCCAAATCGGCCAGCCGCTGCCCGGCGGTGATCCAGCTGGAAAGCCGGTATTTCCTGGTGAAATGCCCGTTCGATCTGCACATCGGCTTTCAGCGCGACGACAAGGGCAAGCCGGTGCTGGTCAACCGGGCCGGGGCGTCCAGCCCGATCCGGTCGACGAAGCTGAACGAGGTCCTGACCCTGGTCTCCGAGGCGGAATGGCGCTTCCCGGATCGCCCGACGATCCAGCTGCACCTGCCCTACTATTTCATCGCCGACGAGATGGTCTACCTGAGCCAGCTTGCGGCCTTCGCACATTACCGGCCCGATCCCCTGCCCGGCACGATCTTCGGCGGGCGGTTCCCGATCTCGATCTGGCCGCGCCCGTTGATGTGGGCCTTCGAATGGCACGAGCCGCAGAAGGACCTGATCCTGAAGCGCGGCGAACCGCTGTTCTATGTGCAGTTCGAGGGCATGGACCCGTCGCGCGCGGTGCAGCTGGTCGAGGCGGAGCGGACGGCGGAGGTGCAGGCCTATCTGGAAAAGATCTCGGGGGTGGTGAACTACGTCAACCAGACGTTTTCGCTGTTCAAGGCGGCAGAGGGGCTGCGGCCGAAGAAGCTGCTGGTCGCGAAATCCCGGGAGTAGGAGCGTAGTGCCGGCCGCCGGGGCGCTGCCCCGGACCCCGGAGTATTTGGAAAAGAGCAATCGAAAATTTGAATTGAATTGAAAGGGTTTGCCCCATGCGCAGCATCGTCGAGACCTATGAGGTTGCTACGGGCCGGGTGCGCGAGGTGCTGGCACTGGCCGGGCGGATCGAGGCGCCGAACTGGGCTCCCTCGGGGGATTGGCTGCTGGTGAATGGCGGGGGGCGGCTCTACCGCGTGCCGCTGGACAAGCCCGCGCTGGAGATGCTGGACACGGGCGCGGCGGTGAAGTGCAACAATGACCACGGGATCAGCCCGGATGGGAAGACGATCATCCTGTCATCGCATCATGAGGGCGCGGGATCACAGGTCTATGTCATGCCGGTCGCGGGGGGCGAGCCGGTGAAGGTTTCCCCTGAAAGCCCAAGCTGGTGGCATGGAATCTCGCCGGACGGGACGGTCCTGGCCTATGTTGCCGCGCGCGGTGGGAGCGGGGGGATCGACGTCTATACGCTGGTGCCGGGACAGGCGGAGAAGCGTCTGACGATGGGCGAGGGGCATTGCGACGGGCCTGACTTTTCGTCTGATGGCAGCCGCATCTACTATAATTGTGACCGGACGGGGCAGGCACAGATCTGGGGGATGACTGCCGGTGGCTCGGAGCAGCGGCAGGTGTTCGAGGATGATTTCGTGAACTGGTTCCCGCATCCGTCGCCAGACGGACGACACTTGCTGTATCTGGCCTATCCGCCGGGGACCGCCGGGCATCCCGCGGACCTGCCGGTGGCATTGATGCTGTGTGACCCCGAAGGTGGCAACCGGCGGCGGGTAAGGCAATTCACCGGCGGCCAGGGGACGATCAACGTGCCCTGCTGGGCGCCGGATGCCAGCGCCTTCGCCTATGTGCGCTATGAGCCTTAGGCGGGCCGGAGCCCGCTGAGACCCTTCGGTGCCTTCGGCTTCGGTTCGGGCAGGGGGTCGGGCAGGCCGACGGCGGCCAGCACGGGTTGCAAGTGGCGCGGATCGCCCCAGACCGAGATATAGACCTCGGGCGGATAGCCGTTTGCCAGATGCTCGGGCGTCAGGTCGATGATCCGCACGCGCAGGTCATCGCCATGGGCGAGCGAGGGGGCGATGATTTCTTCCGCCACCGGACCAAGATGGCCGACCAATCCCTCGCGGTGATGCGGGATCAGGCCGAAGATCGGCTTTTTCAGCCGGGCAAAGACCCCGACGCGACCGTCCGACAGCCGGTCAAGCCAGGCCGGGTCACCGATGGAGAGGCCGGTGCGGGCGACATGGATCTCCAGGCCCTCGACCGGGGCCTTGTGGATCAGGGGGAGTTTTGCATCGCTCATGGCCCGGCCTTTCGTTCTTCGAAGCACCGAAGATGGGGAGGCGCGGCACCGGGATGCAAGGCATGGTTGCGGGTGTTTCCGGGGGCCAGCCCGATCCCGCCGATTGCCCAAGGGCGGATCGGCAAGGAAAGGCCGATCCCGCGGCTTTTCGCCGCCTGTGGTTTTTGCGCAAGCGGGGATTGCAAAGTTTTCGTGGCGCGCCCAGATCATTGGCAAGGCCTTCACGCGATGGGCTGGATCACCGGGCATCGCAGGCGAGGCGCTTCAGATAAGGAGAATGCCGATGAATTTGGAGAAATTCACGGAACGGTCGCGCGGGTTCCTGCAAGCCGCGCAGACCATCGCGATGCGGGAAAGCCACCAGCGTGTGCTGCCCGATCACCTGCTGAAGGCCCTGATGGATGACGATCAAGGGCTGGCGGCGAACCTGATCCGCAAGGCGGGCGGCTCGCCCGAGCAGGTCAATGCGGCGGTCAATGCCTCGATTGCCAAGCTGCCGAAGGTCTCGGGCGGCGATGCGCAGACCTATGTCGACCCGCAGCTGGTGCGGGTGCTGGACGAGGCGGAAGCCGTGGCCAAGAAGGCTGGGGATTCGTTCGTTCCGGTGGAGCGACTGCTGACCGCATTGGCGCTGGTGAACACCCGGGCCAAGGATGCGCTGACGGCGGGGGCGGTGACGGCCCAGGGGCTGAACACGGCGATCAACGAGGTCCGCAAGGGGCGGACGGCGGACAGCGCCTCGTCGGAAGATACGATGGAGGCGTTGAAGAAATACGCCCGCGATCTGACCGAGGCGGCACGAGAGGGCAAGATCGACCCGATCATCGGACGCGACGAAGAGATTCGCCGCGCGATGCAGGTGCTGTCGCGGCGCACGAAGAACAACCCGGTGCTGATCGGGGAGCCCGGCGTCGGCAAGACGGCCATCGCCGAGGGCCTTGCGCTGCGCATCGTCAACGGCGACGTGCCGGAAAGCCTGAAGAACAAGAAGCTGATGGCGCTGGACATGGGCGCGTTGATCGCCGGGGCCAAGTACCGCGGCGAGTTCGAGGAGCGGCTGAAGGCGATCCTGAAGGAGATCGAGGCGGCGGCGGGCGAGATCATCCTTTTCATCGACGAGATGCACACGCTGGTCGGCGCGGGGAAATCCGAAGGCGCGATGGATGCGGCGAACCTGATCAAGCCGGCCCTCGCGCGCGGGGAACTCCACTGCATTGGCGCGACCACGCTGGACGAATACCGCAAGCATGTGGAGAAGGACGCCGCCCTCGCCCGCCGCTTCCAGCCGGTCTTTGTCGAGGAGCCCACGGTCGAGGACACGATCAGCATCCTGCGCGGGATCAAGGAGAAATACGAACTGCACCATGGCGTGCGGATCACCGACGCCGCTTTGGTCGCGGCGGCCACCCTGTCGCACCGCTACATCACCGACCGCTTCCTGCCCGACAAGGCCATCGACCTGATGGACGAAGCGGCCAGCCGGTTGCGGATGGAGGTGGATTCCAAGCCCGAGGAGCTGGACGCGCTCGACCGGCAGGTCCTGCAGTTCCAGATCGAGGCCGAGGCGCTGAAGAAAGAGGATGACGTCGCCAGCAAGGACCGGCTGGAAAAGCTGGAGAAGGAGCTGGCCGACCTGCAACAGAAGTCGTCCGAGCTGACCGCGAAATGGCAGGCCGAACGTGACAGCCTGGAGGCCGCGCGCGGTTTGAAGGAAAAGCTCGACCAGGCCCGTGCCGAACTGGACCAGGCCAAGCGCGAGGGCAATTTCGCGCGCGCGGGCGAGCTGCAATATGGCCGGATTCCCGAGCTGGAAAAGCAGCTGGGCGAGGCCGAGGGTCGCGAGGGTCAGGCCCTGGTCGCCGAAGCCGTGCGTCCCGAGCAGATCGCCGAGGTGGTGGAACGCTGGACCGGCATTCCGACGACCAAGATGCTGGAAGGCGAGAAGGAAAAGCTCCTCAAGATGGAAGAGGAACTGGGTCGCAGGGTGATCGGTCAGAAAGCCGCCGTGGAGGCCGTCTCCCGTGCCGTGCGCCGGGCCCGCGCCGGGCTCTCGGACGAGAACCGGCCGCTGGGCAGCTTCCTGTTCCTTGGCCCCACCGGGGTCGGCAAGACCGAGCTGACCAAGGCGCTGGCGGCCTACCTTTTCGACGACGATCAGGCGATGGTCCGCATCGACATGTCGGAGTTCATGGAGAAGCATTCCGTCAGCCGTCTGATCGGCGCGCCGCCCGGCTATGTCGGCTATGACGAAGGCGGGGTGCTGACCGAAGCGGTTCGTCGCCGCCCATATCAGGTGGTGCTGTTCGACGAGGTGGAGAAGGCCCACCCCGACGTCTTCAACGTGCTGTTGCAGGTCTTGGACGACGGTCGGTTGACCGATGGCCAGGGCCGGACGGTGGACTTCAAGCAGACGCTGATCATCCTGACCTCGAACCTCGGGGCACGGGCACTGTCGGAACTGCCGGAAGGCATGGACGCCGCCCATGCGAAAGCCGAGGTGATGGAAGCGGTCCGGCAGCATTTCCGGCCCGAATTCCTGAACCGGCTGGACGAGCAGATCATCTTCGACCGGCTGAACCGGGGCGACATGGCGGGAATCGTCGAGATCCAGCTGCACCGCCTGGAACAACGGCTGGCCGCGCGGAAGATCACGCTTGATCTTGATGCGACGGCGAAGGCCTGGCTTGCGGACGAAGGTTACGACCCGGTCTTCGGCGCCCGGCCCCTGAAACGGGTGATCCAGCGCCAGTTGCAGGATCCGCTGGCCGAAATGCTGCTGGCCGGGGAAATTCTCGACGGCAGCGTGATCCGCGTCACGGCGGGGACCGAGGGCCTGATCATCGGTGACCGCGTGGTGCAAAGCCGCCGCGAACGGCCGCAATCGGCGGTGGTGCACTGATCTAGTCGCAGGGTGGGCAGTTTGCCCTCCCTGCCGCATTTCAGTCCTGGCTCAGGCTGATCGCAGGATGACGAGATTGTCTTCCACCGCTGCCGCGACATCGGTGTAGGCTTGGGTTCGCCGTGCCGGATCGCCGCCCGAGCGGATGATGATCAATTCCGTTTCCTTCACCACAGCGGCTGCCTCGGCTGCTGCGGTTTCGGCGAAGGCTTCCTTGACGGCGCGCACCGGCGGCAGGCGCTTGGCCATCGCTTTGTGGCCTTCGCGCAGGCGAAGAGGGGGCGCCATGTCATCCTCGTACTTGGTCACGATGGCATCGAGTTTGGCAGCCGCATCCAGCATTGCCTTCCTGATCGGCAGGTAGTCACCGGACTCCGGCAGATTTGCCGCAACCTTCAGGTAGTAAAGCCTGAGACAGTCGATCCGGTAGCGCAGGTCGATGCGGGGGTCGCAGGTCTTGTCGGCACCTTGCAGGATCTTGACGATCCCCTTCGTGATGCCGGTATTGATGATGTGACCCAGTTGTGGACTGCGATCCCGGCAAGAAATGCTGGAAAAATCCGGTGGCGTTTCCTCGACTTGCGGTTCAAGGCAATCTGCCTTTGCGGAACTGACCGGAAGCGCCCAGAGAAGGCCGAGAGCCAGCAGAAATGTAGACAGGCTCGTTTTCATCATTTCAATCCTCCGTTTCAAAGATGCCATAGGCCGCAAGCACGGCACGCCGGGTGCCGGGGCCGAAGGAGCCGTCCACGGGGCCGTCATAAAGCCCCTTCTCGGCCAGGATCGCCTGCAATCCGGCCCAGGTTTCCTTCGGAAACTTGTCGGCGTTGTTCAAAAGCCCGTCCAGAGCCAGATCGCTGCCTCCACGCAACGCCCGGTACAGCAGGTCGGCCGCATCCTTCGGGCCAAGATCGGGCACCAGCCCGTTGGCGGCGAAGGACGCCACGTTGAACATCGCCTCGCTATGGCCCTGCGCGGCGGCTTCGCGGAACAGGGCCAGCGCCGCGTCGCGATCTGCGGTCAGGCCAAGCGCGCCGGTAAAATGGAAATAGCCCATGTCGTTCAGCGCGGCGGGGATATTCGCTTCGGCGGCCTCTTCATACAGCGCCAAGGCGCGCTTGGGGTCGGGGTCGACGCCAAGCCCGCCTTCCAGCACTTTCGCCAGCCGGTATTTCGCATCCGGGTCGCCCGCAGCCACAGCCTGCTCCAGCAGCGCCTGCGCCTCTTGCGGGGCGTAATCGGTGCTTTGGCGGTCAAGCTTGGCCAGCGCCAGCCCGACCAGCGACCGGGAATCGCCTGCCGCGGCCGATTTCTCCAGATTGGCGCGATCTGCCGCGACGACGCGCTGCCAGGCGACGGCCAGTTCTTCCACGCCCGGCTCCGACGACCCGGCGGCATCGGCGTCGGCGGTCAGGTAGAAGGGTTCTCCGGGCAGCGAACCGTAGACGGTCGGCTCCTGCCGGTTGCCAGTGGCGGCAAGCACTTCGTCCCGCACCTGACGGAACAGAAGACTGATCTCCAGGTTCGGTTTCACCATGTTGTCGCGCAGCGCAATGTTGAACGGGCTGTTTGCGCCGGTCCCGTCCAAGGCAACTTCGCCATCGCGGGCTGCATAGGCGACCAATGTGCCCCGCTCCGGCGACGGAGGTGCCAAACCACCGCTGCCGGTGGTCAATCCCTTGGCAACCTCGGGATCACGCAGGTCGATCACATCGGGGAAGGGGTTGTCGCGGCAACTGTCCAGGATCACCACCGACATCTTCCGCGCCCCGTCGACCGCTGCCAGCATCTGATCCATCGTGACCGAGGCCGCGACGATATCGCGGGCTTGCAGTACCTTCGCGTCGACCGGGATCAGGAAGGTGGTGCCCTGCACCGAAACGCCGTGTCCGGCATAATATATCAGCGCAATGTCTGCGGTTTCCGCCTCGAAGGCGAACTTGTCCAGCGCGGCCAGCGTCTCTTCCCGTGTGGCATCCATCTGGACATCGACGCGAAAGCCGATCTGTTCCAGCGTCCGGGCCAGAGCCGTGGCATCATTGACGGTGTTCTTCAGCGCAGTCACGTTCTGGTAGGCGGCCATGCCGAAGACCAGGGCGACCCGATCCTCGGCGCGGGTTTCGGCCTGGGCGGGCGCCATGAGAAGCAGCAGGGCCAGTAGATAGCGAAGCATGACAAGATCCGGGGCAGAAAATGACCTTGCGTCAAAGGCTACGCCCAATTCGCCAATGCGGCAAAGGCGAAACCGTCAGCGGCTCGTCAAAAGCGCATGACCGGGGTCGGAATCGGTGACGTGACGCAAGATGGGCCGCAGGGCACTCCATCCGTGACGGAAACTGGTTGACCAATCATGAAAGCCCGCGGTCAACCGCTTGATTTCATTCCTATAGGCTCGACTGTCCACTGTGGACAGGCCTGAGAGACAGGATCATCACCTCTTGGCGCCGATCCTCTGCCGGGGCTGAGGCTGGCCAATGTTTCAGCCCTCTGCCGGACATGTGAGCCGGTTTGCTTTTGCCTTTTCTGCAAGCTGGCGCATCTTTGCTGAAACCGGGGAGGAGCCTGCCGATGCGCTTGAAATGGTCCGACGTCACGCCGAAGCCCCTGTGGCTGAACCGCCGCCAGCTGATCGCCGGGGCGGCAACCCTGCTCGCCTCTCCCGCACTGGCCCGGATCGAGGCGGCGCCAAGCCGGTATTCCACCGACGCCGAGCCGAACAGTCTGGAAGACATCTCGACCTACAACAACTTCTACGAATTCGGCACCGGCAAGGGCGACCCCGCGGCCTATGCGGGCGGGCTGACCGTCGACCCCTGGTCCATCGTGATCGACGGGATGGTCGACAAACCCGGCACCTATGACCTTGCCGACCTGATCAAGGGGCAACCGCTGGAGGAACGCATCTATCGCTTCCGCTGCGTCGAGGCCTGGGCGATGGTCGTGCCGTGGATCGGGTTCGAACTCGCGGGCCTGCTTGCCCGGCTGGGCGTGCAGCCCGGCGCCAAGTTCGTGGCGTTCGAAACTCTGGTGCGCCCCGAGGAGATGCCTGGCCAGTCCTCGCCCTTCATCGAATGGCCCTACCGCGAAGGACTGCGCCTGGATGAGGCGATGCATCCGCTGACCATCCTTGCGACCGGGCTTTACGGCGAGGAGATGCCCAAGCCGAACGGCGCACCGATCCGGCTGGTCGTGCCGTGGAAATACGGGTTCAAGTCGATCAAGTCGATCGTGCGGATCAGCCTGGTCGACAAGATGCCCCCGACCACCTGGAACATGCTCCAGCCGTCGGAATACGGCTTCTACTCCAACGTGAACCCGAAAGTGGATCACCCGCGCTGGAGCCAGGCCTCCGAACGAAAGATCGGCGCGGGCCTTTTCGGCGGGCGGCAGGACACGCTGATGTTCAACGGCTACGAGCCCGAGGTGGCACAGCTCTATGCCGGGCAGGATCTGGCGGTCGACTACTGATGGACCGGCTGAACGCGCTTGCCCGCAGGGTTCCGACCTGGGTGATCTATGGTCTTGGGCTGGTGCCGCTGGGCCTTCTGGTCTGGGGCGCGGTGTTCGGTGGCCTTGGACCGGATCCGGTGAAGGCTATCGAGCGGGGGCTTGGCGAACGCGGGCTGCAGTTCCTGCTGGCCTCGCTGGCCATCACCCCCCTGCGGCGGGTCGGGCTGAACCTTGTTCGTTTCCGTCGCGCGCTGGGTCTGCTCTCCTTTCTCTATATCAGCCTGCATCTGGTGGCCTGGGTCTGGCTGGATATGGGTCTGCGCTGGAGCGAGATGCTGGCGGACCTGACCAAGCGGCCCTTCGTGATTCTGGGGATGATCGGGTTCCTTGTGATGATTCCCCTGGCCGCAACCTCCTGGACCGGCGCGATTCGTCGGATGGGAGCGGCGGCATGGCAGCGGCTGCACAAGCTGGCCTATGTGGCGATTCTGGCCGGCGTGGTGCATCAGGCGCTGCTCTCGAAGGTCTGGACGGTCGAAGTTCTGCTCTATCTCGGCCTTGGCCTGGGTCTTCTGGCCCTGCGGCTTGTACCGAAGATCGGGATGGGGCGGCGCGCCTCGGCTTGACTCGGGTCATGCCATGCTGCGATCGCAAGAAAGTTGTCGCAGCGCCGCATCGATTGAGGGCTTTCTTGCGCCAACCACAAGATTTTGCGGAGATTTCCGGATTTTGCAAAATTTTTGCGACAAAGGTGTTTTTTGCTCTTGCGGGTTCCGGGCGCTCTCCGTAAATACCGCTTCACCGAAGCAGAGACGCGACGGTGACGGACGGAAGCGACGGAAGACGAAGCGGAAGTTTGGAAAATCTGAAGGCAAGGCGCGAAGGGATACGCCAAGAAGTTGGCGGATCGCACGTTTTTTGTCTGACGATAGCTCTTTGAAAATTGAAAGTATGAAGGGATATGCGGGCGGTTTGGGCGCATCGGCGTCGGACGTCTAGCATATCGGCCTAGTAGGGGAGTTACCGTGAGGTGACCGACCGATGATCTAGGTGTCAGC
>JAGPEG010000098.1 GCA_018057165.1 Tabrizicola sp. | reverse complement strand
CACGCAGCGCATTCAGCGGCAACCGGGTCAGGGGCGGCGGGGCGACAGGCATGGCTCACCTTTTCTGTCCCTAATTTTCCGCAGAACTGATTTGTCCGCAAGCCCCCCTCCCCCTAGGCTCACACAAAAGGAGACCGCCATGCCCCACCTCGTCCCCCGCCCCTGGGTCCCCGCCGCCTGTGAAACCATCATCCAGCGCCTCGCCACCGAGGCCGGGAAGACCTCGCATCAGGTCGCAACCCGCCTTGACGCCCTCATCGCGAAGAACCGCGAAATCCACGATCAGGACTGTTTCAACCTGAACCCCGCGACCAATGTGATGAACCCAAGGGCCGAGGCCGCGCTCGCCTCCGGCATCGGCTCGCGCCCTTCGCTCGGCTACCCCGGCGACAAGTATGAAATGGGGCTGGAGGCGATCGAAGAGATCGAAGTCATCGCTGCCGAACTCGCCGCCGAGGTCTTCCACGCCCGATACGCCGAAATCCGCGTCGCCTCGGGGGCCCTTGCAAACCTTTACGGCTTCATGGCCTTGGCGAAGCCCGGCGACAGCATCATCGCCCCCCCCGGCAGCATCGGCGGCCATGTCACCCACCATGCCGCCGGATGCGCCGGCCTCTATGGGCTGACCACCCACGCCGCGCCCATCGACGCCGACGGCTATACCCTTGATCTCAAAGCCCTCGCAGACCTCGCCCATGCCGTCCGCCCGAAGATCATCACCGTCGGCGGCAGCCTCAATCTCTTCCCGCATCCGGTGGCCGAAGTCCGCAAGATCGCCGATCAGGTCGGCGCCAAGGTCCTGTTCGACGCCGCCCACCAATGCGGCATCATCGCCGGTGGCACCTGGGCCAATCCGCTGACCGAAGGCGCGCATCTGATGACGATGAGCACCTACAAAAGCCTCGGCGGCCCCGCTGGCGGCTTGATCGTCACCAACGATGCCACCATCGCCGAACGCCTCGACGCCATCGCCTTCCCCGGCCTCACCGCCAACTTCGACGCCGCGAAATCCGCCGCCCTCGCCTACACTCTCCTCGACTGGCGTGACCACGGGGCGGCCTATGCCAAGGCCATGACCGACCTCGCCCGCGCCCTCGCCCACGAACTCCAGACCCTCGGCCTCCCCGTCTTCGCCGCCGACCGGGGCGCCACCACCTCGCACCAGTTCGCCATCGAGGCCGCCCCCTTCGGCGGGGGCCAGGCCGCCTCGAAGACCCTCCGCAAAGCCGGGTTCCTCGCCTGCGGCATCGGCCTTCCGATCCCCGAAGTCCCAGGCGACATGAACGGCCTTCGCATCGGCACGCCCGAGCTTGTCCGTCGCGGCGTCACCCCCGCCGACGCCCCTGCTCTCGCCGCCCTGATCGCCGAAGGCCTGCGCTCGAACGCCCCCGAAGCCGTCGCCCCCCGCACCAAAGCCCTCCGGGCCAGGTTCCAGGGCCTGCATTACGTCAACGCTTGACCATCCTTGCCCGGTCCCGTCTTCTGCCGCCGAACGGCAGGAGACGGCGATGCGGCAACGGCACCTCGGCACAAACGGCCCCGAAGTCTCCGCCCTCGGCCTTGGCTGCCTTTCGTTCGGCGGCATGTTCGGCCCGACAACCGAAGCGGAAACCCTCCGCACCCTCGACGCCGCCTGGGACCATGGGATCACCTTCCTCGACACCGCCAACCGCTATGGCGAGGGCGTCAGCGAAACCATGATCGGCCAGTGGCTGAAATCACGCGGCCACCGCCCCCACATCGCCACCAAGGCCGCCTTCTCCGAAGACCCGAACCGCCGCATCGACAACCGGCCCGAGCATATGCGCGCCGAACTGGAAGGCTCCTTGAAGCGGCTGGGCGTGGACCACGTCACCCTGTTCTACGCCCACCGCCATGATCCCCAGATCCCCGCCGAGGACCTGGCAGGCACCATGCAACGCCTTCAGGAAGAAGGAAAAATCCTGGGCTACGGCCTCAGCGAAATCGGCCCCTACACCCTGGAGCGCTGCCACGCCGTCCATCCGGTCATGGCCGTGCAGAACGAATACTCGCTCTGGACTCGCACGCCGGAACTGGGCCTCATCCAGCGTTGCGCCCAGCTTGGTACCGCCTTCGTCCCCTTCTCCCCCCTTGCGCGCGGGGCCTTCGGCACGCCAATGGCCGACCCCGCGACCTTCGCACCGCTGGAATTCCGCAGCCGCATCCCGCGCTTTCACCCGGAGAACTGGTCGCGCAACAAGGCCCGGCTCGATGCCTTCCACGCCTATGCCCACGCCCGCGGCCTTGCCCCCGCCGCTCTCGCCCTGGCATGGCTCCTCGACCGCGCGACGCATATCCTGCCGATCCCCGGCACCCGCAGCGCGGACCACCTGCGCGCCTGGGTCATGGCCCCCGAGATCGACCTGACCGACGACGACCGCGAGGAAATCGACCGCCTGCTGCCGACAGGCTGGGCCTGGGGCGACCGCTACGACGACATGCAGGCCGCGACGGTGGAACGCTACTCCTGACGGCCCCGCAGGCAATCCTTCGGCTCCGCCCCCCGCGCTGTCGCGCCACAGGCCACGCAATGCCAATGGTCGGGCGCGATCCGCCGGTCCAGCCGCCAGCGGCAGTCGCGGGTCAGCGTGGACTTCCGCCGGGACAGCCAGAGGTAAAGATAGACCGAAACCGCGAGAAGCAGGAGGAGGACCGGCACCGGCGCATCACACCACCCGGTCCACCATCATCTTCTTGATCTCGGCAATCGCCTTGGCCGGGTTCAGCCCCTTCGGGCAGGTCTTGGTGCAGTTCATGATCGTGTGGCAGCGGTACAGCTTGAACGGGTCCTCAAGCTGATCCAGCCGCTCCCCCGTCGCCTCGTCCCGGCTGTCGATGATCCAGCGATAGGCATGCAGCAGCGCCGCCGGGCCAAGATAGCGATCCGAGTTCCACCAGTAGCTCGGGCAGGCCGTCGAGCAGCTGGCGCACATGACGCATTCATACAAGCCGTCCAGCTTCTTGCGGTCCTCGATCGACTGCCGCCATTCCTTCGCCGGGCGGTTGGTCTTGGTCTCCAGCCAGGGCATGATGCTGGCGTGCTGGGCGTAGAAATGCGTGAGATCCGGGATCAGGTCCTTGACCACTTCCATATGCGGCAGCGGATAGATTTTCACGTCGCCCTTGATCTCGTCCAGCCCGTAGATGCAGGCCAGCGTGTTGATCCCGTCGATGTTCATCGCGCAGGATCCGCAGATGCCCTCGCGGCAGGAGCGGCGGAAGGTCAGCGTCGGGTCGATCTCGGTCTTGATCTTGATCAGCGCGTCCAGGACCATCGGGCCACAGCTGTCCATGTCGATGAAATAGGTGTCGACCCGAGGGTTCTCGCCATCATCGGGGTTCCAGCGATAGATCTGGAACTTGCGGACATTCTTGCCTTCCGGCTTCGGCCAGGTCTTGCCGGTACGGATCTTGGAATTCTTGGGCAGAGTGAACTGGGCCATGGTCAGCCTTTCCTGGTCTTCGTCTTGAATGGTGTCCGGCGCCTGGTTGCCGTCAGGGCGGGCCTTGAAGTCTCTGCCATCTCAGCCCTTCCAGTCCGGTCGCATGTAAAGCGGTCGGCTCGGCGGCTCACCCACCTTGGACATGACGCAGCTCTCGTAGACCGCCGAGGGGTCCTTGCCGAGCAGGTAGTCCGAGCTGATTTCCAGCTCGATCCCCGCCGCCTTGCGCCCGCCGGTCGCAACCCCGAACCCGACCTCGCCCCGCGGTTTACTGGCCAGCCGGGCGCGCTCGAAACACTGGCGCTCGGCCTCGGCCATGCTCATCGGGCCGCAGGCGGCAAGCAGGCAAAGCAGAGCGGCGGCGGCAGGGCTTTTCATTGCATCACCGGACCGGAGGAACGCCATTCGCCGCGAAGCAGGCCTGCGCCGCCGGTCGCACCGCGATGCCCCGGATCGTGGCCCTGGTCGAGGTTCCGGCTTCCACCCCCACATCGCGGGCCAGCAGCTCCAGTTCGTTCTGGGAAGCCGCGTCAAGGATGCAGTTCGTGGCCAGCCGCGCCGGTTCGGCCGGCATGTCGATATTCACAACCGGGAAGACCACCGTATGCGCGGTCCGCTTCAGCGCGGAATCGACAAGCTCGGCGGGGTCGCAGGCGGCGAGGGCAACCAGGACACACAGTGGAAAGAGCTTGACCTTTACCGCGCGCAATATCCAGTCCCTCCCTGGAAGACCCCGCCACCGCGCTCGCACCGTGCCAACGGGACAACCGACGTTGGCGTAGCGGGCGGCGTGCCGTAGGTGTATGTGTCGGTCCTGATAGTGCCGGTCTGAGAGCTTGTCACGCTTTGGGGCACTCCGGCTACCGAAGGCAATTGCTGGCTGCCCTTCACGCTCGCCTCGATACAGTCATTGATTTCATACGACTTCTCCTGACTGATGTCACGGCTTGGAAGCACGCGCGACCTGAGGTTGTCCGTGCGAAGCTGTTGTTCAACCCTGACTTCCGTGCCATCGGGGAAACCGCTGCTCCGCACACAAGCGTCGATCGTGCCTTGCGGAACATCCAGTGACTGGATGCATCCGGACAAAACAGCCGCCCCAAGAATGCAGGCCGCAATACCGGGCAACTTTGCCGAGCGTTTATTCATCAGAACTTCCTTTCCGTCGGCGCGATCTGCGCCAGCGCGATCCCGCCCTGCGCCTCGGTGGTCAGAGGGTCGGTATGCACCGCCCGGTAGTCAAGCCTCACCTTGTTGCCCTCGACCCAGGCCAGCGAATGCTTGCGCCAGTTGGCATCGTCGCGGTTCGGATGGTCCTCATGCGCGTGCGCGCCCCGGCTTTCGGTCCGGGCATGGGCCGCGTAGATCGTCGCCAGCGCGTTCGGCATCAGGTTGGTCAGCTCCAGCGTTTCCATCAGGTCGCTGTTCCAGATCAGGCTGCGGTCGGTGACATGCAGATCAGTCATCTTGCCCGCAATCGCCGTCATCTTCGTCTCGCCCGCCGCAAGCGTCACCTCGGCGCGGAAGACCGCCGCGTCGGCCTGCATGGTCTTCTGCATCTCCAGTCGCAACTCGGCTGTCGGCACCGCCCCCTTGGCGTTGCGCAACCCGTCGAACCGGCCCAGGGCCTTGTCGACCTCGGCCTTGTTCGTCGCCGGAACCGAAGCCGCCCGATCCACCACCTGCCCCGCCCGGATCGCCGCCGCCCGCCCGAACACCACCAGGTCGATCAGGCTGTTCGACCCCAGCCGGTTCGCGCCATGCACCGAAGCACAACCCGCCTCACCCACCGCCATCAATCCGGGGAACACCGCATCCGGGTTTGCCGCCGTGGGGTTCAACACCTCGCCCCAATAGTTCGTCGGGATGCCGCCCATGTTGTAATGCACCGTCGGCAGCACCGGGATCGGCTCCTTCAGCAGGTCCACCCCGGCGAAGATCCGCGCCGATTCGGTGATCCCCGGCAGGCGGACCTCCAGCGTTTCCTTCGGCAGGTGGTTCAGGTTCAGGTGGATGTGGTCCTTGTTCGGCCCCACCCCCCGGCCTTCCCGGATTTCGATGGTCATGCAGCGGCTGACATAGTCCCGCGGCGCCAGATCCTTGTAATGCGGCGCATAGCGTTCCATGAACCGCTCACCGGCAGAGTTGGTCAGATACCCGCCCTCACCGCGAGCGCCCTCGGTGATCAGGCAACCAGACCCATAGATGCCGGTCGGGTGGAACTGCACGAACTCCATGTCCTGCAGCGGCAACCCGGCCCGGGCGACCATGCCGCCACCATCCCCGGTGCAGGTATGCGCCGAGGTCGCGCTGAAATAGGCCCGCCCATAGCCGCCCGTCGCCAGCACCACCATCTTCGCGTTGAAGACATGGATCGTGCCGTCATCCAGCTTCCAGGCGACAACCCCGGTGCAGGCCCCGTCGGTGATGATCAGGTCCAGCGCGAAATATTCGATGTAGAACTCGGCGTTGTTCTTCAGCGACTGCCCGTACAGCGTATGCAGGATCGCATGCCCCGTCCGGTCCGCCGCCGCACAGGTGCGCTGCACCGCCGGGCCGTTGCCGAACTCGGTCGTATGCCCGCCAAAGGGCCGCTGGTAGATCTTGCCCTCTTCCGTGCGGGAAAACGGCACCCCGTAATGCTCCAGCTCGTAAACCGCCTTCGGCGCCTCGCGCGCCAGGTATTCCATCGCGTCGGTGTCGCCCAGCCAGTCGCTGCCCTTCACCGTGTCATACATGTGCCATTGCCAGTGGTCCGGCCCCATGTTGCCCAGGCTGGCCGCAATCCCGCCCTGCGCCGCAACGGTATGCGACCGGGTCGGGAACACCTTCGTCACGCAGGCCGTCCGCAGCCCCTGCTCGGCCATCCCCAGCGTCGCACGCAGACCGGCGCCCCCGGCCCCCACCACGACCACGTCATATTCATGCGTCTCATACGGATAGACAGTCATCATCACATCCTTACAGCGCCATGCGGGCCAGGGCGAACAGCCCCGTCGCGGCGATCACCCAGGACAGCGAGATCACGAAGATGATCAGCATCTTCCGCGCCGTGCCCCGGACATAATCCTCGATCATCGTGGTCGCACCCATCGCGAAATGCCGCATCCCGACGACCAGCACCAAGGCGGTCAGGATCGCCGGGAACGGATGCGAGAAGGTCTCCAGCACCCCCTCACGCGGCTGGCCAAGCGTGCGACCGAAGACGTAAAGCCAGACCGGCACCAGGAACGCGAGGCCGACGGCCGAAACCATCATCGACCAGTGGTGTTCCGTACCGGCATGGGCGGCCCCTTTGCCCTCGGCCCGCTTGCGGGGGGTCAGATAGCGCATGATACCCTCACTGAACCAGAAGAATTGTGATCACAGTCAGCACGACCGACCCGATGATGCAGGCCCAGCCCAGCTTTTCCGCCGTGGGAATGTCCAGCCCGTGCCCCGCGTCATAGTAAAGATGCCGCAACCCGGAAAGGTAATGATACCACACCGCCCAGAGCGAGCCGGTGAACACCAGATCCCCGAACCAGCTTGTCGCCACCGCATCGGCCGTCGCGAAATACGCCTCCGACGTCGCCGCCGCCAACAGCCACCAGACCCCCAGCAGCACGCCCGCGACCAGCGCATGCCCGGTGATCCGCGTCAGGATCGAGGTCAGCATCGGCACTTGCCAGCGGTAGATCTGCAAATGCGGCGAGAGCGGGCGTCCGCCGGAACTGGCTACGGGCGCAGCCCGCTTTGCATCTGCCATGATCAATCCTCACGTCTGGCGGCGCAGGACCAGAAGGCCAGCGCCAGGCTGTCGTTCGCTACCTGAATAGCGCGGAATTCGCCCATGTCACGCAGCGAATGCCGCAACTGCAACATGTTGTCGCTATCGACGGCGATTTTCTTCTCTTTGTGATCACGGATTTTCGGACCGTGATCACATCCTCGCCTCAAGCGCCGCCCCGGCGACTCAGACCGGCACCAGAGCCCAGTAATCCAGGTCCAGCAGAACCTCTGCCCGGTACTTGCCGTCATCGCCGCGCAACTCCCCCGCCTTGCCCTTGGTCGCCACCAGCCGCAGCCGCAAGGCCCCGACCGACGGCACCGGGGTCTCCGCACGGTCCAGCACTTCCGACCAGGCCCGCACCGTATCCCCGGCGAAGCACGGGTTGGCATGCGCCCCCGCATTCAGCGCCACGATCACCTGCGCGTTCGCCAACCCGTTGAACGACAAGGCCCGCGCCAGGCTGATCACATGCCCGCCATAGATCAGCCGCCGCCCGTCCTCGCGCTGACCCACGTCGAAATGCACCTTCGAGGTGTTCTGCCACAGCCGTGTCGCCAGCATGTGTTCGGCCTCCTCGACCGTCACCGCATCGACATGGTCGATCACCTCGCCCACCGCATAATCCCCCCAGCGATGCGGCTCCCCCGCCAGGCCAAAGTCATAGCGGCTGAAGTCCAGCCCCTCCGGCACCACCAGCGCGCCCGGAGCCACCACCGGGGCCAGCTCCGGCACATGAACCGGCACCACCACCTCGCGCCGCCGTTTCCGCACCATCACCCAGCGGACATAGTCCAGCACCACCTCGCCATGCTGGTTCACCCCCTTCGTCCGCACCCAGACCACCCCCGTCGCGCCCGACGAGGTTTCCTTCAGCCCGATCACCTCGCTCTCCGACCGCAAGGTATCTCCCGGCCAGACCGGCTTCAGCCAGCGCCCCTCGGCATAGCCAAGGTTCGCCACCGCGTTCAGGCTGATGTCCGGCACCGTCTTGCCGAACACCGTATGGAACGCCACCAGATCGTCCAGCGGCGACGCCTTCAGCCCCACCGACCGCGCGAATTCATCGGACGAATACAGCGCCCCCCGCGCCGGATACAGCGCATGATACAGCGCCCGCTCGCCCGGCCCCAGGGTCCGGGGCACCGCATGACGGATCACCTCGCCCAGGGTGTAATCTTCGAAGAACCGTCCCGGATTTGTCTTCATTGCTCGCCCAGCTTCACGTCCGGGTGATAGTCACCCGGAGCCTCCTTCACCACCGCCTGCCCGCAGCGCATCACCCCATTGGCCGCGTCGAAGGCATAGCTGGGGCCGCCATGCAGCTCCCACCCCTTGTTCAACGCCGCCGTCACCTTGTGGCAGAAGGCCGCCGTGTCATCCGCACTCAGAAACCGATAGAGCTTCATGTCCTCACCAAGAGTCTGATAATTCGACTGAAATTTCGCTTCATACTGGCACAAATATCCCACGGGGGTGCGGGGGTGTGAAACCCCCGCTCCGACCTCAACCCCAGGGCGGCACCCCCAGCCAGTTGTGGATCATCATCACCACACCCATGACCAGCACGGCCCCGACCACCGCGCCCACTTCCTTGCCCATCGGCGCCGGCCCCGGCAGCGGCCCGCGCGGCTCGGCCTTGTTGATCAGGATGACCGACACCACCGCCCAGACGAGAATGCCGCCGAACAGCACGATCGCCGCCAGATCCCCGTTCACCAGCAAATGCGCCACCGCCCAGGTCTTCACCGCGGTCAGCTGCGGATGCCGGATGACGCGCGTGATCCGGGTCTTCATGCCCGAGGCGGCATACAGATAGAAGGCAAACAGCATCAGCAGGTTGTTCACATGCACCAGAAAGCGCGGCGGCGACCAGAGCTCGACAAACCCGGCCCCCTCGATCCCCAGCCAGTCGCTGCCGCGCCAGCCCAGCACCATCAGCACCACGCCCGCCAGCACCAGCACCGCCACCAGCCCCTTGCCCGGCGCGCCCCAGCGTCCTCGTGATCCCGGTGCCACCCGCTTCCACAGATGCGCCGCCCACCACAGCGCCAGTCCCAGAACTATCAACGTCATCGAAAGGCCTCCAGCCGGTTCATCGGGCGCACCCTGACCCTAAACCGCAACCGCCGCAATCGCCTCGGCCTTGCCGATCAACGCCTCGGCCACCGCCACATGCAGGTTCTCCACGATCCGCCCGTCGACCACCGCCACGCCGTCCCCCCGCGCCCGTGCTTCGGCAAATGCCGCGATCTGGCGCCGAGCCAGCGCGACCTCTTCCTCGGACGGCGCAAAGACCTCGTTCGCCACCGCAAGCTGCGCCGGATGGATCAGCGTCTTGCCGTCGAAGCCCATGTCGCGCCCCTGCTCGCATTCCGCCCGCAGCCCCGCCTCGTCCTTGAACGCATTGAACACCCCGTCGACGATCACCCGCCCCTCGGCCCGCGCCGCCAGCACGCAGGCCCCCAGCCCCGCCAGCAGCGGCAGCCGGTCGCTGCGGAACCGCGCGCCCAGTTCCTTGGCCAGGTCATTGGTCCCCATCACCATGCCCTCCAGCCGGGGGTGCCGTGCAATCGCCCCCGCGTTCAGGCATCCTTTCGCCGTTTCCAGCATCGCCCAGAGCGGGGCCCGTACCTTCGCCGCCACCGCATCCAGATCGACCGGGGAATTCACCTTCGGCACCAGCACCGCATCCACCCCCGGATGCCCGCCAAACGCCGCCAGATCCCCCGCGACCCATTCGGTCCCCAGCCCGTTCACCCGCACGATCCGCGCCCGCGCGCCATAATCGGCCTCGGCCAGCACCCCCGCCAGCAACTCCCGCGCCCGCAGCTTCTCTTCGGGCGACACCGCATCTTCCAGATCGAAGATGATCGCATCGGTCTGAAGCTCGCGCGCCTTCTCCAATGCCCGCTCGCGCGAGGCCGGGATGTAAAGGACAGACCGATAGGGACGCGCCCCGCTATTTCCCACCGACTCACCTCCGCGCAACATTCTTGCGCTTGAAAGCACAGATCGGACACAAACGGCAAGCCCAAATTCGCCGCGCCGCAGAAATCCCTTGGCGCATGCAGCGTTGTCCCGCCCGCCCCGTTAACCGCGCGTCAGCCCTGTCCCGGCAGATTTTCCGGCATCGCACCCGCCAGAAAGGCCGCCCATGACCCATGAGATGCTCGCCCTCTCCCTCGGCCTCGTCGCCATGCTTGCCGCCGCCGACATCGCCCACGGCGCCCCGCAATGCGACACCCGCGACCGGGTCATCGCCCTCCTCGCCGACCGCTACGGCGAAACCCGCCGCGGCCTCGGCATCGCCGGGCAATCCGCCGTGATGGAGCTTTACGCCACCGAGGCCACCGGCACCTGGTCGATCACCCTGACCCTGCCGGACGGTCAGATGTGCCTGATGGCCTCCGGCGCGAACTACGAGACGGTGACGGAAGACCTGCCCGCGAAGGGCTACCCCGCCTGATCCGGCCTGCACCGCTTGCAGGCCCGGAACCCCGCCGCCTGACACGCCTCGACCGAAACCCGGAACTCCACGTTGCGCCGGAACGGCACCCGCGCCGGACAGGTCATCCGGCAATAGATCCCGGTCGTCTTCACGCAGACCAGCGCCTGCCCCTCGAACCGCCCGTCCCTGGCCTGAAGCGAGGCATAAAGCTCATCCGTATCCGGCACCATCGACCGATCCTCCGAAATCCGGGACCTGCCCTCTCCACCGACGTCCCCACCCCATCGTGGGGAGGGTCAGGGAGGGGGCATCCGGCCAACCTTCGCACAACACGCCGGAAAGATCACCGACCAGCCCCCGGAACCCGCAGCTTCCGGGTCAGATCAGCCCCCGCGTGCCGTCCCAGATCAGCTTGAGCGAAATCAGCAGCAGCGCCCATGTCACCAGCCGGAAGAACAGCCGCGCCGGCATCACCCTGACCAGCCGCACCCCGGCAAAGACCGCGATCACCGCCGGACCCGACAGCACCGCCGCCATCTCCAGGTTCTCCAGGTTCAACTGGCCCAGCGCATAATAGGGCACCAGCTTCACCGCATTGATGATCGCAAAGGCAATCGTCGAGGTCCCGGCGAAGACCGCCTTCGTCATCCCCAATGGCAGCGTGTAAACCTGATAGGGCGGCGCCCCCGCATGGCTGACAAAACTGGTGAACCCCGTCACCGCCCCCCAGATGAGACCCGGCGCCACCTCCGCCCGCTTCGCCTCCGCCACCACCGGCCGCCGCAGCAGCAGGTTCAGCGCAAAGGCCACCCCGATCAGCCCGACCAGCAGCGTCACCGCCGCCTCGGGCACCACCGAGGCCGTGGCCCAGCCCACCCCGATCCCCAGCACGGCCCCCGGCACCACGATTGCCAGCACCCGGCGGTCGAAGGCATGACGATAGGCGTAAAGCCCGAACATGTCGGAC
>JAGPEG010000097.1 GCA_018057165.1 Tabrizicola sp. | reverse complement strand
TCGGCCAGGGCGAGCACCCGGTCCCGCAACTCGACCCCTGTGGCGCGGTTTCCGTCAAGGCGCACCCGGTGGACCTGCGCGCCGGTCAGCACCGTCAGGTTGGCGCGGCCGCGCACCGGGTCAAGGAAGGCCTTCGCCGCGCTGAACCGCTGGCCGTGCTTCTGCGTCACCTGATAGAGGCCGACGCCCGTTTGATCGGCGCCGTTGAAATCGGGGTTGACCGGGAATTGGCACTCCAGCCCGGCTTGCACGAAAGCACGCGACAGCGGATTGGGCTGTGCCAGGTCGCTCACGGTCAGCGGCCCGCCTTGGCCGTGGTGATCGTCGGTCAGGCTCTGGTTGTCCTCCAGGTCCTTGAAAATCTGGCGGACTCGCGGCCAATCCCAGTCCGGCCCTGCTGCGCTGGCCCAATCGAAGTAGTCCTGCGGATGCCCGCGCATGTAGATCATGGCGTTGATCGACGACGACCCGCCCAGCACCCGCCCGCGCGGCCAGTAGAGGCGGCGGTTCATGAGACCCGGTTCAGCTTCGGTCTGATAGCCCCAGTTCAGCCAGCGCATGTGGGCCAGGGCCGCCAGACCAAAGGGCATATGGATCATCGGGTTGCGGTCCGGGGGACCCGCCTCGATCAGGCAGACGCGCGTGGCCGGATCGGCGGAAAGTCGGTTCGCCAGCACGCATCCGGCCGAGCCTGCGCCGACGATGATGTAGTGGAATCTCATCCCAACACGCGCTTGATCAGGCGGATCAGTCGCATGACGCGCGGCGTGTAGGGCGGGAAGAGAAGCGGGAGAAGCAGGAAGCGATTGCGCATCACCGCCCGTTCGTGGCTGAAGGCGCGGAACCCGGCTTGCCCATGCGCCGCCCCGATCCCCGAGCCATTCACCCCGCCGAAGGGCAGGTTCAGCTGGGTGTAATGGACCAGCGTCAGGTTGACCCCGACCGCGCCGGAGGTCGTCCCCTGCGTGATGCGCGCGATCCGGTCCCGGTCGCGGTCGAAGATGTAGAGCGCCAGCGGCTTCTCGCCCGCATTGATCTCGGCAATCACCGCGTCGAGGTCGGTGTAGGGCAGGATCGGCAGGATCGGGCCGAAGATTTCCTCACGGCTGACGCGCATGCTGGCGGTAGTGTCCGCCACCAGATGCGGGCCGATGGCTTGGCCGTCCTGTCCAGCCGCCAGCGGCAGAAGCGCGCCTTTCTGCACCGCATCGGCGATCAGCGCAGAGAGCCGGGCCGCATGGGACGATGTGACGATTCGCGTCAGATGCGGGCTTGCCGGGCCGGAGCCATAGGCGCGCGCGATGCGGGCGCGCAGCACGCCGATGAAGGCCTCTTTCACCGAGGCATGGACGTAAAGATGGTCGGGCGAGATGCAGTTCTGCCCGGCGTTCAGGAATTTGCCGAAGGTGATCCAGTCGGCGGCCTGTTTCAGGTCGGCGTCCGGGCCGACGATGACCGGGGACTTGCCGCCCAGTTCCAGCGTGACCGAGGCCAGCACCTTCGCCGCCGCCGCCATCACGATCCGGCCTACGGCGGGCGAGCCGGTGAAGAAGATATGGTCGAAGGGCAGGGTCAGAAGCTCTTCTGCCACGGTCTTGTCGCCCTCGACCACGGTGACAAGGTCGGGCGGGAAGGTCTCGGCGATCATCCGGGCGATCAGGGCGCTGGAGACCGGGGTCAGTTCCGACGGTTTCAGGATCGCCGCATTTCCGGCGGCAAGGCACGAGGCGAGCGGGCCAAGCGCCAGGTGAAACGGCAGGTTCCAGGGGGCGATGATCAGGCAGGTGCCGCGCGGCTGTGCTTCGGTCCGGGCGGTGGCGCCGAAGGTCGCCAGCGTGGGCCAGACCCGCCGTGGCCGCATCCAGCGGCGCAGATGACGGCGGGCGTGGCGAATGTCCTGCAAGATGCCCAGGTAATCCATCAACACCGCCTCGGCCTCGGGGCGGCCAAGGTCGGCTTGCAGCGCCGCGACTATGGCCTCTTCGTGCTGGCGGACCATAGCGGCCAGCCGGTCCAGCGCCGCGCGGCGTTCGGTCAGGCCAAAGCTGGCCCGGCGGGCATCGTTCCCGGCCTTCATCCGGGCGAAGAGCGTGGCGATGGACGGCTCCATGCCCGCGACCTTAGCCGATCCTTGCGCCAAACCCAGTGCGACGCAGCGTCAGGCCAATTCGGGCAGGAAAGCGGGGCAGGCAAGTTCCAGCCCCTCGGCGTAGATCACTTCCTCGTCGTCGAAGCGCAGCGCGAAAAGCCGCACCTGCCGATGGGTCTCCAGACAGACGAACTCGCCATCCGCCAGCCGCGCCGCCGGGATCGCGGCTGCGGGCACGCCGTAAAGCGCCTGCGCCCGCCAGTCGCGGATCACGACCGGCTGGCCGGGGGACAGCAGCAGGTCCTGGTCGGGCCGGTCATGCCCCATGGTCGAGGCCCGGATGCGCACCAGGTCGACCATCTTGCGCGACAGGACCGAGATCGAGGTCAGCCGCCGCATCCCTGCACGGGTGACGATCCGGTCGCCGGGGGTCAGGTATTCGACCGGAAGCACACCTTCCAGCGTCCGCACCATCGTGCCTGCCAGCATGCCCGGAGCCGGGAGCGTCCCCGCCCCGCCTGCCGATCTGGAAAACGGCGCGTCGGCGTCCATTCCCAATCCCTCGCTTCCAATCCTTCGGTCAGACTGGTGTGCGTTTGTGGTCGGTATTCGATGACGGTTCGGTCATTTCTGGGCAGTTGTGGCCTGATCTCGCTGCGGTTGTGGCGCAAATGCGGCGGCGCTTTTGCCTCTCGCCCCCGGAGGCGCGCTTTGCTAGAAGGCGGGCCAGGCGGGTGTGGCGAAACTGGTAGACGCACTGGATTTAGGTTCCAGCGCCGCAAGGCATGGGGGTTCAAGTCCCTTCACCCGCACCAGCCTTTCCCTCTGCGCGGGCTGGCGATTCCCCCTTACATCGGGCCGAAGGCTTTGCTAGAAGGCCCGCGATCGCGCGCAGGGCCTTTGCCCTGTGCCGTTGACCTATTGCGCATCAGCGCCCGAGACAGCTTAGGAAGGACGTCCCCCCATGCAGGTCACCGAGACCCTGAACGAAGGCCTCAAGCGCGGCTACACCATCACGGTGACGGCAGCCGAACTGGACGCGAAGGTCCAGCAAAAGCTGCTCGAGGCGCAGCCCGAGGTCGAGATCAAGGGGTTCCGCAAGGGCAAGGTGCCGCTGGCGATCCTGAAAAAGCAGTTCGGCAGCCGCATCCTGGGCGACGCGATGCAGGACGCCATCGACGGCGCGATGAAGGATCATTTCGACAAGACCGGCGACCGCCCGGCGCTGCAGCCCGAAGTCAAGATGGTTGGCGGCGAAGAGTGGAAAGAGGGCCAGGATGTCGTGGTCGAGATGAGCTATGACGCGCTGCCCCCGATCCCGGACGTCGATGCCGGCAAGATCAAGCTGGAAAAGCTGGTGGTGAAGGCCGACGACAAGGCCATCACCGAGGCGCTGGAGAACCTGGCCGGGTCGGCCAAATCCTACGACGACCGCAAGAAGGGCGCCAAGGCCAAGGACGGCGACCAGATCGTGATCGACTTCAAGGGCTCGGTCGACGGTGAGCTGTTCGAGGGTGGCTCGGCGGAAGACTATCCGCTGGAGCTGGGTTCGAAGAGCTTCATTCCCGGTTTCGAGGACCAGCTTGTCGGCGCCAAGGTCGGCGATGAGGTGTCGGTGAACGTGTCGTTCCCGGAGAATTACGGCGCCGCCCATCTGGCCGGCAAGGCCGCTGTCTTCGCCTGCACGGTCAAGGCGGTGAAGGAACCGAAAGCCGCCGAGATCGACGACGAGCTGGCGAAGAAATTCGGGGCCGACGACCTCGCCGCGCTGAAGGCGCAGGTCGCCGAGCGTCTGGAGGCCGAGTACCAGGGCGCGGCGCGCGCGGTGCTGAAGCGTTCGCTGCTGGATCAGCTGGACGGGATGGTCAAGTTCGACCTGCCCGGCAACCTGGTCGAAGCGGAAGCGGGTCAGATCGCCCACCAGCTGTACCACGAAGAGCATCCGGACGATCACGGCCACAACCACGGCAACATCGAGCCGACGGACGAGCACAAGAAGCTGGCCGAGCGTCGCGTGCGCCTTGGCCTGCTGCTGGCCGAGATCGGGCGCAAGGCCGAAGTCACCGTCTCCGATGCCGAGATGACCCAGGCAGTGCTGGCTGCCGCCCGCCAGTATCCGGGGCAGGAGCGTCAGTTCTTCGAATTCGTGCAGAAGAACCAGCAGATGCAGCAGCAGCTGCGCGCGCCGGTGTTCGAGGACAAGGTCGTCGACCATCTCGTCGGCCTTGCCAAAGTGACCGAGAAGGAAATCTCGAAAGAGAAGCTTCAGAAGGCCGTCGAGGCGCTGGACGAAATGTAAGAGCGGACCCGAGGTCCGACAGGACAAGGCCGCGCTTTCGGGCGCGGCCTTTTCGTTTCAGAAGATGCGCGACACATCCCCGCCTGTGGCCAGCGTCCCCGCATAGGCCGCCGCCTTGTCCATCCGCATCGGGTGATAGCGCGCGCCCTGGATGTCGCGGAAGATCCGCTCCAGCCCGCCCCGGCGCTGAAAGCCTTCGCCGCCCGCAAGATCCATCGCCAGGCTGGCCGTCGCCAGCGCGTTTTCCACCACCAGCGCCCGCCCCAGCATCACCCGGTTGACGCTTTCGGGCGAGGGGTTCCCCTCCATCCCCGCCGCCACCATGTCGTGATGCGCAAGCCGCGTGGCGTGCAGCCGCATCTCCAGCTCACCTGCCAGGTGCGGGCTGCGGCGGGCCTCGGGACGGGCGGTCTCGATCACGATGGCCCGGTCGCGCGCGGCCTCGGCCAGTCCGGTGTAGACCGCGTAGATCAGCGGGATCGCGATATTGGCCGTGATCTGGAAGATCAGGTGCCACTCGCCCGCCTTGCGCTTGAGCGGGATCTTGTCGTCGGGGATGAACAGCCCGTCGAACACCACGCTCTGCGAGGCGGTGCCACGCATCCCCATCGCATCCCAGACCTCATCCACCCGCACGCCGGGCGCATTCAGCGGCGCCCCGAAATGCAGGACCGTCGGCCCCCCGGCTTCCTCGGCGACGGCGCTGGTCATCAGAATCGCGCCCAGGGGCGCGCCCGAGGCGAAGGCCTTGGTCGCGTGGATCCGGTAGCCGCCCTCGACCTTCTCGGCCCGGCCGGCGCCGCCCACCCAGTCCGACCCGCCCGAGGACATCATCACGATGCGCTCGGCGGCAATGCGGCGCAGCAGCGGTTCGACGACAGGTTTTGCGGGGGGCTGGTTCCGCCAGCGCCAGGCCGGGATCGCGACCTGATGCGTGTGCATCGCGAAGGCAAGCGCCGTCGCGCCGCAGCCATGCGCCAGACGGCGCAGCATATCGGCAAGCTCTGCCACCGTCGCCCCACCACCGCCGAGTTCGGCGGGCACGCCGGCCTCGATCAGACCCGCGTCCTTTAGACAAGCGTAGTTTTCTGCTACAAAGGACCCCTCGACATCGTGGCGGTCGGCGCGGGTGGCGAAATCCAGCGCCAGGCGGTCAGCCTTTTCCGACAGGGTTTCGCCCATGGCGGCGGGGGATCGTGCAAGCGTGTTGTTTGAAAGCGTCATCTGGTGCTCCTTTGAAATGGTCCGCTTGGGGACTGGCCCAAGAGTCCACCCAGAGACCCGAGTCGGTCCAGTTCACGGTCTGAATCCCGCTGCAAGTCGGAGGGTCGCATGACGAACATCAGCTACAGCCAGTTCTGCCCGCTTGCGATGGCGGCGGAGATCCTGTGCACGCGCTGGACGCCCCTGGTGTTGCGCGAGCTGCATTGTGGCAGCACCCGGTTCAACGACCTGCGGCGCGGGGTGCCGAAGATGTCGCCGGCACTTCTGTCCAAGCGATTGAAAGAGTTGAAGCAAGCGGGGGTGGTCGAAATCCGCAACCGCGGCGGCAGCCCGGAATATCACCTGACCGCCGCGGGGATGGAGCTGCGTCCCGTGGTCGAGGCGATGATGCTCTGGGGCCATGCCTGGGTTGAATCGAGCGTCACCCTGTCGAAGCTCGATCCTTCGCTCTTGATGTGGGACATCCGCCGTTCCATCCGCCCCGAGCCGCCGATGCCGCAGAAGCGAACGATACAGTTTCTGTACCCCGACCTGATCCCGGCTGACCGGAACTGGTGGCTGGTGGTCGAGGATCGTGTCGTGGAGCTGTGCTACGTCGATCCGGGCAACGAGATCGACCTGCTGGTCACGGGATCGCTACGCTCGCTCACCTCGGTCTGGATGGGGCTTTCCCGCCTGTCGCAGGAAGTCGCCGCGCGGCAGGTGCAGCTTGATGGCGATCCGGGTCTGGCGCGCGAGATGGGGCGCTGGCTGGAAGGCCATCCGCTGAACCAGACTCCGCGCCGGGTGGGTTAGCTGCCAAGTCTCCGCTAAACCTCGACGGTGGTCTTTTCGTTTGCTCCCTCGGCTCGGATCACCAGCAGCCCCGCCCCGATCAGCAGCGCGATCCCGCCCCAGGCCAGCGTCGCGGGAAGCTGTGCCCAGAAAAGCCAGCCCCAAAGCACGCCCCAGATGATGAAGCTGTACTCGAATGGCGCCACCGAGGACGAGGGTGCGACGCGGTAGGCATAGGTCAGAAGCGACAGCCCGATGGATGCGATGACGCCGCAGGCCATGAACAAAAGAAGGTCGCGCACCGGCATCTCCTGCCAGCCCCTGGTCAGGAAGGCGAGCGAGGGGTGGCTTGCGCCGTCATAGGCGCCCGATCCGAACACAGCTGCCAGGGCCAGGGCACTGGCGAGGAAGGTCAGATTGCCCCAGAAGGTCATCGCTCCGGCGGTCTCGGTCCGGCCCAGGACGCGGGTTGCAAGCTGGGTCAGGGCATAGCCAAGGGCGCCAAGGACCGGCAGCAGTGCGGCGGGGTCGAAGACGCTTTCGCTGGGGTTGAAGATCATCAGCATCCCCATGAACCCGGCCAGCAGCGCAAAAAGATTGGTCGGGCCGATCCGTTCCTTGAAGACAAGGGCGGCGGCGATGGTGATGAAAAGCGGGGCGGTGAAGAACAGCGCCACCGTGTCTGCCATCGGCATGGCCGCAAGGCCAAGATAATAGGCGGTGTAGGCCACGAAGTTCAGGAAGCCCCGCGCCAGCATCCAGCCCCAGTTCGGCGTGGTGATCGTGGTCAAGCGCCCGTCAAGCCAGAACACGATGATCAGCAGCAGCGGAACGGCGGTCAGGCTGCGGATGATCATCGCCTGATACAGCGGATAGTCGCCGGACAGGAGCTTGAGGATCACGTCCTGCAAGGAAAAGACTGCAATCCCTACGACGAGGGCAAGTATTCCGCGACTGGTGGCTGACATCTGCATGCCCGCCACGCTACCCGCGGCAATCGGTCAGGCTTGCCTGCGCCCGACAGCGGCTGGTCAAAGCGCGGCAAGCTTTGCGGCGGTCTCCGGCATCCGCTTCAGCGTTGCCTCGATATGGGCGCGCCATTGCGGCCCGCGTGACAGGGCATCTTCATAGGCCTCGCGCAGTTCATCCGGCCGGTCTTCGGCCAGGGCTTCGATCAATAGGGCGGCCTGTGCCCGGTCCTTGCGGGATTTCAGCTGGTCGGGGCCGGTGCGCCGGTTGGCGACGATCAGCTTGTGCACCGCATAGGCCTCGGGCCGGGGGATCTGGACCAGAACGCCTGACCGATAGAGGGCCGCCGCCTTGATCGGCTCGGCGATCAGGTAGTTCAGGAAATGCAGGGACTGCGCTGCGACACCCAGCGCGGGCAGCTCGCGGATGTCCTCCTCGGACCGGAAGGAGGGGGTGAGGAATTCGACCAGCGTATTGGATTTCGTCTGCCGCCAGCGCCAGACCGAGCGGTGGTTGATCGAGGGGATCGGCGCGAAGTCCAGTGCCTTGAAACTGTCGTTGAGCGGTGTCTCGACCGTGTCGCCAAGTGCCAGCGAAAGGCGCTCGAACTGTGCGATGTCGAGATCGCCGGTTTGCATGATCTCGGTGCCGTGGATACGGATGCCCAGCTCGCATTCATAGAACCGGAAGGCATTGGTTCCGACGATGGTGCCGCCAAGCCGGAAGGTTCCGGTCTGCGCCAGGGCGGTGAGCAACGACCCGGTCGCGGGGTCGGTGGTTTGCGCCCCTTCTGCCCGCAAGACGCGGATCAGCCGGGTGCGGTCTGCGGCGCGGGCCGCTCCGGCCTGTTTGATGTCATGAAGCCGGGCGATCCTGTCTGCCGTTTCGGGCGTATCTTCGCCAATGTATCGCTTTCGGACGTCACTGCCGACACGATACATGTCGTACCAGTAGGTCTTCCCGCCGCGCTTCTCCAGTCGCGGTGTTCCGATGATTTCGCATGCCGCTTCGTCGATCAGCGCGCTGCGCAAGTCAATGTAGGCCGCATGGGCGATGGCGCTCAGTCTTTGCATGGCTATGTACTACATTTGATGTCCAGTGTAGTACATGAAGGCGGGGGCGCAGGCAAGCTTCATGTACTACATTCTATGGGGCGTGTAGTACATGATCCCTGCCTCAAACGAAAACCGCGCCCGGTTTCCCGGACGCGGTTTCGCAAATCCCTGACGGGAAAGGCTTATTCGTCCGACGCGGCAGCGCCCATTTCGTCGAACAATTCGGCGATCTCGAACTCGGCCTGGGCTTCGGCTTCGGCGGCCAGTTCGGCCACCGACTTGCCCGAAGCTTGCAGCTCGGCCTCTTCCGCCGAACGGGCGACGTTCAGGGTGATCTTCACCGCGACTTCCGGGTGGAGCGACACCGAGACGGTGTGCAGGCCCAGGTCCTTGATCGGGCGGTCCAGCACGATCTGACCGCGACCCACGGTGAAGCCCGCTTCGGTCGCTGCGTCGGCCGCATCGCGCGGCGTGACCGAACCATACAGCGCGCCGGCGTCCGATGCCGAACGGATCACCACGAAAGTCTGGCCGTCCAGCTTGGCGCCGACAGCTTCGGCCTCCTTGCGGGTTTCCAGGTTGGTGGCTTCCAGCTGGGCTTTCTTGACCTCGAACGATTTCACGTTCGCGTCGTTCGCGCGCAGCGCCTTGCCCTGCGGCAGCAGGTAGTTGCGGGCATAGCCGTCCTTGACGGAAACGACTTCACCCATCTGGCCAAGCTTGGCCACACGTTCCAGAAGGATCACTTGCATGATTGTGCTCCTTATTTCACGGCATAGGGCAGCAGGGCCAGGAAGCGGGCGCGCTTGATGGCCTGGGCCAGTTCACGCTGCTTCTTCGCCGAGACTGCGGTGATGCGGGACGGGACGATCTTGCCGCGCTCGGAGATGTAGCGCTGCAGCAGACGGGTGTCCTTGTAGTCGATTGCCGGAGCATTGTCGCCCGAGAAGGGGCAAACCTTGCGGCGGCGGAAAAACGGTTTGTTCGCCATTTTATGTGTCCTCTCTCAGATCAACGACGCGGAGCGCCGAACGACGGGCGGTCGCCACGGTCGCCGAACGACGGGCGTTCACGACGCTCGCCGCCGAAACCGCCACGGTCGCCACGATCACCGTCGCGCTCTTCGCGCTTCTGCATCTGGACCGACACGCCTTCGGCATGCTTTTCGACCTTGATGGTCAGCACGCGCATCACGTCGTCATGGAGCCGCATCAGGCGTTCCATTTCCTGAACGGCTGCGGCGGGCGCGTCCGACTTCAGGAAGGCATAATGGCCCTTGCGGTTCTTGTTGATCTTGTAGGCCATCGTCTTGACGCCCCAGTACTCGTTTTCAACGACTTTGCCGCCGTTGTCCGCGAGGACGGTCGAGAAGTGTTCGATAAGGCCTTCGGCTTGCGTGTTGGACAGGTCCTGACGCGCGATGAAGACATGCTCGTAAAGAGGCATGCGGGCTTCCTTCGTTTCGGGGCGGCTTCATAGGACGGGCGAAACCCCTTCCGCAGCCCGTCCACGAGAGGCATCGCCGGTTCATGGATAAGCGGAAGGATGCGGCCTTATACAGATTGCCAGTCTGGGCGCAAGCCTTATCGGGCCGAGGCAGGCAGGCCGAAAATGCGGTCGAATCCCCAGGTGAAGGCGTAGGTATAGACGATGAACAGCGCGATCAGCCCGGCTTCGTAGACCAGCGCCTCCAGATAGCCGACCTGCAACCACCAGGCCATGACCGGAATGCAGATCAGCACCAGCCCGCCCTCGAACATGAGCGCATGGACGGTGCGGCGGCGCAGCGACCGGCCCCTGACCGGCTGCCGCGCCTCCCAGGCCTCGAACCCGGTGTTGAAGACGAAGGACCAGCTGAGCGCGATGGTCGCGGTCAGCAGCGACAGCACCAGCGACGAGCTTGCGCTGGCCTCGGACATCAGCATCAGCGCGACCGAGGCGAGGAGCGTCCCCAGCGCCTCGAAGCTGACGGCGTAAACGATCTTGCGGCGGGCCGGGGTCATTCTTGCGTGGGGTCCTTCGGGCGGCGCAGCTCGCGAACCTCGCGGACGAAGGTATAGTCGTGATAGCCCAGCCGCGCCACAGGATGGTAGCGCGCCGGGTCAAGCCGTCCGTTCACAAGGCAGTCGTCGCGGAGATGCACCCCGACAACCTCGCCGATCAGCACCCGCTCCGGCCCGATCAGGTCGACCAGCTTCACCACCCGGCATTCCAGCGTCGCCGGGGCATCGGCCACGCGCGGGCAGTCGATGGCCAGGCATTCCGCTTTCGCCACCCCTGCCGCCGCGAACTCATCCGTTCCGCGCGGGAAACGGGCGGAGGTCGCGTTCATCACCTCCAATGCCGCCTCGGCCACGATGTTCACCGCGAAGACCCCGCTTTCCATCGCGTTGATCATGCTGTCGCGATAGTCGCCCGCGAACATCACCTGCGGCGGGGTGTAGCCCACGGCGTTGAAGAAGGAATAGGGGGCCAGATTGTCGCCCGTGCTGGCGCGCGTCGAAATCCAGCCGATCGGCCGGGGCGAGACGATGGCCGAGAACGGGCTGTGCGGCAACCCGTGGCCTTCGGCGGGGCGGTAGAACATCGGATGGGCCTTTTCACAAATTGATCGTGAGACTGCGCCATGTTACGGCGCGTTTCCAGTGGTTTCGGGCCAGCGGATTCGAAGCGGCGTGACAGGTGGGGAAAGCACAGGCGTGTACCAACTTGAGGAAGAGACGGAAGACGATTGGTGGGAGGTCGAGGCGCTCTACGACCTCTGCTTCGCCCCCGGTCGCACGGCGTTGTCCTCCTATCGCCTGCGTGACGGGGTGCCGACCGTGGCCCCCCTGTGCCTGACCCTGCGAGACGATGACAGAGCCCTGGCGGCGGTGATCCGCTACTGGCCCGCGCTGATCGGCGAGCATGACGTGCTCCTCCTCGGCCCGGTTGCCGTTCACCCCACACACCAGGGCGAAGGTCTTGGCGCGCTTTTGATCAACGAAAGCCTGGGCGAGGCCCGGCGGCTGGGCTGGGAACGGGTGATGCTCGTTGGCGACGCGCCCTATTATGCCCGCTTCGGGTTCCGGAAGCTGGAGGGGGTGGCGATGCCGCCGCCGACAAACCCTGACCGCATCCTGGGGCTGGACCTTAAAGCGGGTGCCTGGGAAGGTGTGAGCGGGGTGGTCACGAAAGCGACCTGACGGCCATTGCACCGGGGGCGGCACGACCCATATCAACGCGATGGACCAGACCCTTCC
>JAGPEG010000234.1 GCA_018057165.1 Tabrizicola sp. | reverse complement strand
TCCGACCCTTGGCCCAGACCGCCCCCTTGTCGCCGCGCGTCACGCAGACCGTGTCTGGTCCAAGTGCAAGGACCCGCGCGATCAGGTCCGACACGCCCGCGTCATCCAGTCCTGCGCCGGACAGGAAAGCCGTCGTGACATGCGGGCAAACCTGCGCCAGATAGGCCGGGTCGTGCAGAGTGGAGAAGTCGAACGACACCCCGCGCGCGGCAGCACGGATGCGGGGCAGTTCGGGTTCCAGATAGCTGAAGCAGCTGGAATGGACGTGACCCTTCGCCGCGATCAGCGCGAGGTCATCTTCGTCCATCCGGAGCATCAGCTTGCGCCGGATGCCGCCCCGGTTCGACGCGACGAAGACCCGGTCTCCGTCCGCATCATGGGTGACCTGCGCCTTGCCGTTCGGCCCTTCTACCCGGCGCAGATGGGCGGTCGACAGGCCCTCGGCCACCATGCAGGCCTGCACATGGTCGCCCTCGCGGTCATTGCCGACAATGCCCATGTAGGCCACGTCTGCAAGCCCGAAACGGCGGGCCAGAACGGCCACGTTCAGCGCGTTGCCTCCGGGGAAGAAGACGCCGCGGTCAAGATAGAGATCGACAACGTTGTCGCCGATGCAGAGAAGTCCGTCCGTCATGCTGGCCCCGTCTGAAAATGGGGGGCAGGACTGGCCCGCCCCCATCCTCGCGTCAATAGTCCATCTTCCACATGTAGCGCCGCACCGTCAGCGGGTGGCCGCGGCTGTCGGCCAGCTTGTCGCAATAGACCCGCAGCAGGGTGCCGAAGGCCATGTGCTCGACGTGCTCGACCACTTCGGCGTCGATCACGCCCAGCCCCAGTTCCTCGGCGCAAAGGGTGGTGACGCGCTGGCTGTACTTCGTCACGAAGGCAAGGCCGCGGTCATCCATCTTGCGGCTGGCGCCAAGGCCGCGCAGCACGATGAAGGGCACGTCGAAATCGGTGATCTCGAAGGGGCCGTGGAAATACTCGCCCGCGTGGATGCCGGCGGAGTGGATCCACTGCATCTCCTGGAAGATGCAGATCGCGTAGGAATAGGCCGTGGCATAGTTGGCCCCGGCGCCCATCGTGTAGATCACCGGCTCGCGCTTCATCGTCTCGGCGAAGGTGGAGATGCGGTCGGCGTGGGCGGCGATGGCGGTGTCGATCAGCGCGGGAAGGGCTGTCAGTGCCTTTTCCACCTTCGCTGCCAGCGGATTGCCCTCGCGCACGCTCATGATGCCGAAGGTCAGCCCGGCCATGACGGCGGCGGAATGATCCGGAGCAAAGGTCTTGGGCGCGTGGGTGTAGTAGACCGGGAATTCGACCGCTTGATCCAGCGGGCTGCCGGGCAGGTTGGTCAGCGCGATGGTCAGCGCGCCCTTGGCCCGGGCGAAGCGGGCAGCCTCGACCGTTTCGGGCGTGGTGCCGGAATGCGAACACAGGATCACAGCCGAACTTGGCCCCAGCCGCGCCGGGTTGCGGGCCAGGAATTCGGCCGCGTTCAGCGCGTGGCCGGCGATTGTCCTCGCATGGCGATCCACCGCATACTGGTTCGGCAGCATCAGCGCGTAAGAGCCACCGCAGGCGACGAAGTAGATTTCGGTCAGCGCAGGCCGGGCCTTGGCGGCGGCAAGCGCGGCGGCGATCTGCGCCTTGGTCGGGAAGGGTTTGTCGGTCATCTGGTCCTCTCGTCTGGCAAGGTTGGGCCGGTCCCGGAAGCGGTGTTCCGGGGCAACGGCAGGTCGGCAATGGGTTGGGCGCTACTGGGGAAAGCCCCCCGGATGGCCGCAGCAAGCGGCAGCGCAGGCGTGGCCCGCTGCCATGGCCATGGGCACATCAGCCCCGTTCAGACGCGCGGTCAGGAACCCCGCGATATAGGCATCGCCGGCGCCGGTGGTGTCGACGGGGCTGATCTTCGGGGCCTCGGCGCGGTGGGTGTGGCCGCCGATCAGCGCAAGACTGCCCCGCGCACCCAGCGTGACGACGGCCCCCTTCGCACCTTGCGCCACGAGGTCCGCCGCGCGGGCCTCCGCTTGGCCGGCCAGCGTTTCGGGCAGCGAGGCGAAGGCGATCGTCAGCCCCTCGACGCCCAGATCCCCCGGGGCTGCGTTCACCGACACATCCTGCGACAGGCTGACCCCGTCGCGCGCCAGCACCCGCCGCGCGTGCCCGCCATCCTGAAGCCAGCCGATATGGACATGCCGCGCCGCAGACAGCGCGCGCAGGCGCGCGGCATTCGGCCCCCAGTTCGCACAAGCGCCGAAATCCTCGGTCAGGATGGTGCGGTTGCCGTCCGGCGCGACGCTCAGGCAGGTGACCGAGGTCGGACGTGTGCGCCGTTCCACCAGCGAGACATCCACACCCTTTTCGGCCAGCGCGGCCAGAACCCGGTCGCCATCGGCCTCTCCTGTTGGCCCAACGGCCCCGCAATAGGCCACGCGCAGGCCCAGCATCGTCGCCTGCACGGCCACGTTCACCGCATTGCCGCCAACCAGATCGGCCGTCACCGCGCCGGTCAGCCGGTCGATGCAGTTGTCGCCAAGGGCTGTCAGGTCGAAAGCGGTCATCCGATGGTTGCCCCGCGCGAGGCCATGTTGTCCTTCAGGTCATGCAAGGCAAGGACAGGACGGCGATACCAGGTCTGGCCATGGAAGAACGGGCGCGTCTCCAGCTCCAACCCGTCGAGCGCGGTCTCGCCACCCTTGCCCAGCATCTTCTGCGCCAGCTTCATCCCCAGATAGGACGACATCGCCACGCCCGTGCCGTTGTAGCCGATGGCATAGCCCATCCGCCCGTGCATCCCGACATGCGGGAGATGGCTGAACGTGGCGCCGACAAAGCCGGTCCAGGCATGGGCGATCTTCACGCCGTCCAACTGCGGGAAAAGCCGCAGGATGTTGCGGCGCACGCGCGGCAGGCAGGCCGCCACGTTGTTCATGTTCACCGGAACCACGGTGCCGATCACCACCCGGTCGCCATCGGGCGAGGGCCGGTGATAGGTCACGTTCATCCGCGTGTCATAGACCATCGAAGCACGGGGATAGAGCGTGCGTACGGCCGCGGGGGCCATCGCCTCGGTCGCCGTCACCACCGAAGCCAGCGATACCACCCGCCGCCGCATCCAGCGTGACGCGCCGTCAGTGTAGCCGTCGGTCGCCATCACCAGGTGTGCTGCGCGCACGGTGCGGGTGCCGGCAAGGCAGGTGATGTGGTCGACATGATCCTCGATCCGCGAAATCCGGCACTGAGGAACGAAGCGCACGCCCGCGGCAAGGCACAGCCGCACCAGTTCCGCCACCAGACGGCCCGGGTGCAGGCTGGCCCAGTCTGGCAGATGCACCCCGCCGTGGA
>JAGPEG010000004.1 GCA_018057165.1 Tabrizicola sp. | reverse complement strand
GGCACATCCCGAACTGATCCGCTTCATCCTGAACGCCCAGTCCCAAGGCCTGCGCCTTGTGCTGGTCATCACCGGCAAGGGCAAGCGCCGCGACGACACCGGCCCGATCCCCCAGCGCGTCGGCGCGCTGCGCCATCAGGTCCCGCACTGGCTGCACCTGCCGCCCCTTGGTCCCGCCGTCCTGCAAGTCAGCGAGGCCCACCTGAAACACGGCGGCGGCGGAGCCTACTACGTCTACCTGCGAAAACGATAAGTACCTAAAATTTATATAAAATTCGTATTGCTCTTTTGGAAATACTCCACAGGTAGGAAGCCGGTTTCGCCATCGGTTCAAGAAACCGGCGGACTGGGGGGTGTGAAACCCCCGGCGCTTGATGCAGCAGACCAAACCCCGGCTACTGCGACCCCTCGCCGATCGCCCCCACCGGGCGCAACACCACCTCGGTCGCGTTCCGCACCGTCAGCACCAGCCCCGGCAACAGACCCACCCTGGCGCGGGCATCCGCAGTGAACGCATCCGAGATTCCCACCAGCCCGCCGAACAGCTTCAACAGCGCCGGGTTCTCGCCCAGGTTCAGGTGCCCGGTGCCGGTGCTGTAGGCCGCCGTATCCAGGTAGATCACGTTCAGGTCGGCGATCTTCGCCACGCCGTCGATATTGCCCAGCCGGTCCCCCGTGCCCGACAGCGTGGCCGAGATGTTCAGCACCCGGTCGCGCGAACTGCCGAAGATCACGAAGGGCTCCGGCAGCCTGCCGATATCCTTCGCCTGCGCCCGGAACACGTCCAGGTCCAGGTCCGGCGCGATCAGCACCACGCCCTTGATCCGGTCCAGCGCATGCGGCCCATCCTTCAGCACCATCTGCCGCAGGCCCTCCATCGTCAGGAAGGCCCCCATCGAATGCGCGACGATGATCACATCCTTCGCCCCGGCATCCTCCACTTCGTCCAGCAACGTCACGAAGCCCGATCGCGCGAACAGGATCGAGTCGCGGTCATAGACATAGCCCAGCGCCGACCCGCGCGAGGGCCAGGCGTAATGCACCGCCACCCCCGGCACCTCCAGGTCGTGATGCATCTGCGCCACCCGGTAGACGCCTTCCGCCATCGTGTTGTTGAAGCCGTGGACATAGACCACCGCGTCCCGCTGCCCGCGCAGCTGCATCGCCGCCCGCAAAGCCGCGCTGAACTCGTCCGCCGAGCCGAAACTGCGCTGGTCCAGCGTCAGGAAATCGCGCTTGCCGTCCGGCTTGCGCGTCTTCGGCGGCCAGTTCACCTTGCCCGGCTCGCGGTCCGGCGGGATCGCGATGTCATAGCGCAGGAAACCTGGCTCTCCCGACCGGCCGAAGGCATAGACCTCGCCGTCCTTCATCCGCGTCGTGCCGACAAAGATCGTCTCCGGCGTGCCCCCCGACAGCCCTGCCGGGGCCATGGTGAAATCCCCGCGCGCGGCGCAGCCCGCCAGCATCAGAACGATCATCAGCTTGCGCACCGGCATCTCCCCGTTTCCCGGACCCTCGCCCGCCTGCCCGACAGCGTCAACCCGCCCTTCCCGGTGGACAGCGAACCCCCGCCGCAGCTACCCTGCCCCAAACCAGAGGAACCGCGATGACACTCACCGGCAAGACCGCCCTCGTCACCGGCGGCAATCGCGGCATCGGCCTTGCCACCGTCCGCGCGCTGGCCGAAGCGGGGGCAACGGTCCATTTCACCGCCCGCAACGCCGCCAATCTTGCCGCCGCCCACCGCGACCTGGGTGAGACGAAAGCCACCGGCCACCATGCCAACATGACCGACCGTATCGCCATGGCCACACTGCTGGACCAGGGCTTCGACATCCTGGTCAACAACGCCGCCGTCATCGCCCCCATCGGCCGCATCCTCGACATCTCCTCCGAGGACTGGGCGCAAAGCATCGACGTCAACCTCACCGCCGCCTTCCACGCCACGCAACGCGCGCTGGCCCATATGGTTGCCAAGGGCGGCGGCACCATCGTCAACATTTCCTCCGGCGCGGCGCATCGGCCACAGGAAGGCTGGTCCGCCTATTGCGCGGGCAAGGCCGGCCTCGCCATGCTGACCCGCTCCGTCCATCTGGAATACGCCGACCAGGGCATCCGCATCTTCGGCTTCGCCCCCGGCGTCGTGGACACCGACATGCAGGGCGCCATCCGCGCCAGCGGGATCAACCCGGTCTCGAAACTCCCCCGGAGCAGCCTTGCCCCCGCCTCCGAACCCGCCCGCGCGATCGCCTGGCTTTGCACCCCCGCCGCCGCCGCGCTGGCTGGGCAGGACCTCGACATCCGCGCCCCCGACCTGCGGGCCGCTGTCGGGTTGCCTGCGCTGACCTGATGTATCTACAACCTGTAGTTACATGTATCTACAGCAGCTCTCCCAAAAGCAAAGTGCCCGGCAAAACCCTTGGCCTGATCGATTCCCCGCCGTAGCCTCAGCCGCGAGACCCTGACCCGAAAGGTCCCCATGCGCTTCGCCCTTCTCGCTCTCGGCCTTCTCGGCACTCCGGCTTTCGCCGATCCCTCGCTGCAAGATGCCGCCTCCGGCCTCGATCTCTTTCCCTGTGCGCTCTCCAGCCTGTCCTGCGCCACGCTCACCGTCCCCCTCGACCATCGCGCCAATGATCCCGCGCAGACGCTCGACATCACCTTCGCCCTGTCCTTCGCCAGCAACGAAAGCAAGGGCATCCTCTTCTATTTCGTCGGCGGTCCCGGCGGCTCCGGCCTTGCCTCGACGGACGGCTATCTTTCGGCCTTCGACCCCTCGCTGACCGAAAACATCGACATCGTCTTCGTTGACCAGCGCGGCACCGGGCCGGCCCACGGTCTTGCCTGCCCGACCGCCCAGGCGAGATTTGACATCGCCCCCGCGCCGCTGTCCGACCCCGATGCCATTCTTGCCACGGCGAAATCCTACGTCACCGACTGCACCGCCGAGCTGGATGCCGATGCCCTTCTCGCCGTCGCCAACACCGACCAGGCCATCCGCGATTCCGAACTCTTCCGCCAGAAGATCGGATCGCCGAAGGTCTGGCTCTACGGCGAAAGCTACGGCACCCAGATCGTGCAGGCCTATGCCACCCAGTTTCCGACCGCCGTGAAGGGCGTCATCGTCGATGGCGTCGTCGATCTGACCCTCTCGGCCGAAGCCTTCTACCGCCGCTACACCCTGGCCGCCGAACAGCTGCTTGCCGAAACCTTCGCCCTCTGCGCCACCATCCCTGCCTGCCATGCCGACATTCCCGGCGACGCGGCCCAGGTCTACGACGACCTCGCCGCCCGCGTCGCCGCCGCCCCGGTGACGGTCCCCTACATTCTCGGCGACGGCAGCACGGTCCAGCGCCAGTTCACCAGCGGCCTTCTCGAAGCCAACGCCTTCTACGCCCTCTACTCCTCCGAAGGCCGGGCCGAATTCCTGCGCACCCTCGCCGCTGCCGGACGTGGCAACCTCATCCCGATGCTGCAACTCGGCTATTCCAACATGTATATCGACCCGGAAACCGAAATCGGGATGGAGGATCCCGGCTGGTTCGGCGCCGCCTATTACGCCATCACCTGCACCGATTATGGCAGCGGCAGCGGCACCCCCGATGAACGTGCCGCCCGCATCCTGGACGAGGCCCGCGCCCTTGCCCCCGAAGCCCCGCGTCTGCTCCGCTCCTACTACCTCGAACGCATCGCCTGTGCCTACTGGCCACACCAGGGCCCCGACACCCGCCCCGCGCCCTATGCCGGGGGTGATTTCCCGACCCTCGTCCTGAACGGCGACCATGACCCGATCACCCCGATCTCGATGGCCTGGTCCGTCCTCGACCATGCCAGGAACGCCTATGGCGTCTTCATGACCGGCGGGCCGCATGTGATCTGGGGCCGTGGCCTCGCCTGTCCCGACAGCATCGTCCAGGCCCTGCTCTATGACGGCACGCTGCCCGCCGCCCATGAACAGCTTTGCGAACAGGATCCCATCGGCGGTTACACCCCCCTTACCCTCACCGATCCCGCCCAGCTGGCCGATGCCTTGACCACCGCCCGCGCCGTGGAAACCGAGCTTCTGAACTACATTCCGCTTGCAGGTTGGGACGGCGAATATCCCGCCACCTACGGCTGCCCGATGGGTGGCACCCTCACTGCCACACCCACCGAGGCAGGCACCGACTTCGCCTTCGCCGACTGCCGCTTCTGGCCCGATCTCGCCTTTTCCGGCACCGGGGTCGAGCTGTCGATGGACGAACCCGACGACGGCATGACGCTGACCCTGGGCTTCACCGGGGCGGCAGAGGGCGATCTGACCTACCTTCACCGTACCGCGGACGAGGCCTTCAGCCTGACCGGCATCTGGAACGGCCAGCCTGCGGGGCTGCCGCGGTCGCCCTGAGCGACAGGAGCCTCGCCATGCCGCAAGACGCCGTGCCCCCTGACGCCAGCAGCGAAGTCGCACTGGCCGTTCGCGCCCTGATGCCGGTGCTGAAGCGCCAGGCCACGCTCGCCGTCGGCATCATCACACTGGCCATCATCGCTGCCGCCGTGGCCAGCATGTTCTTCCTCAACTCGGGAATGGACGGTGAGGATCGCTGGAAGATGGCCTTCCTTGTCGGAATTGCCGCCTTCTTTGTCGTGACCTGGACCTACAAATGGACCGTCCGCAAGCAAGAGGCGCAGGTCATGCCGATCCTCGCCCGCGCGATCGGCTTCAGCTACTCAAAGAACGCCAAATCCTTCGTCAGCACCTTGCCCAGGCGCCTACTGCCCGCGCGGGGTGTCAGGGCAGGCGAAGACCATGTCCACGGCACGATGGGCGCGCATGCCATCCAGATGGCGGAGGTGAACGTCGAAACAGGCGGCAAGAACTCCCGGACGCTGTTCAAGGGGATCGTCGCCCAGTTTCCCAACCGCACCGCGATGCCCGCCTTCTTCGTCGCGCTGGAAGACAAGACCCGCCCCGGCTTCTTTTTCGGCGGCGACCTTTCGACCGAAGGTCTGTTCCAGCAGAGCACCATCACCGGCAACGGCGGACGCCGCTATGGCGTCTGGACCTCCTGGAGCAAGCTGGAAGAGCCGCCCGCCCTGACCGAGGTGGTCGCCATCCTGACCCGGATCGAGGATCACGTCGGCTCCGGCGCCGAGCTTTATGCCGCAACCTCGAACGGCGTCGAGATGCACATCGCGCTGTCGCACAAGCGCAACCTCTTCCACCTTGGCGGCCTCTTCCCGGACGAAAACCAGATCTTCCACGACGTCCGCGCCGCGACGCAGGACCTGACCGTGCCGTTGACCCTGGCGAAACTCTTGATCGAAGCCGAGGCAAAAGCCGCCGCCAAAAGTTAAGGGGGCGTAAACCGCCCCCCATAACCCGTTGATCAAATTCGGTCGAAAAATCTGTCCACGGTGGACAGCCTACTTCGCTACCCTGGCATTCCGGCTGGCGATCAACCGCAGCCGCAGCGCGTTCAGCCGGATGAAGCCTTCCGCATCCTTCTGATCATAGGCCCCGGCATCCTCTTCGAAGGTGACGTGCTTTTCCGAATACAGCGAATGTTCCGACCACCGCGCCACCGTCACCGCCCGGCCCTTGTACAGCTTGACCCGCACCGTCCCCGACACATGCTCCTGGGTCTTGTCGATCAGCGCCTGCAACGCCTCCCGCTCGGGCGAGAACCAGAAGCCGTTGTAGATCAGCTCCGCATAGCGCGGCATGATGCTGTCCTTCAGGTGGCCAGCCCCCGCATCCAGCGTGATCTGCTCGATCCCCCGGTGCGCTTCCAAGAGGATCGTCCCGCCCGGCGTCTCATAGACCCCCCGCGACTTCATGCCCACAAAGCGGTTCTCCACCAGGTCCAGCACGCCCACGCCATGCTTGCCGCCGATCTCGTTCAGCTTGGTCAGGATCGTCGCCGGGCTCATCGCCTCGCCGTTGATCGCCACCGCATCGCCCGCCTCGAAGGTGATCTCCACCATCTCGGCCTGATCCGGCGCCTCTTCCACCGGCACCACCCGCTGCAGGACGTAATTCGGGAATTCCTCCGCCGGGTTCTCCAGCACGCGGCCTTCGGACGAGGTGTGCAGAAGGTTCGCGTCCACGCTGAACGGAGCCTCGCCCCGCTTGTCCTTGGCGATCGGGATCTGGTTCGCCTCGGCAAATTCCAGAAGCTTCGTGCGGCTGGTCAGGTCCCACAACCGCCACGGCGCGATGACCTTGATCGCGGGGTCCAGCGCCGCCGCCGAGAGTTCGAACCGCACCTGATCGTTGCCCTTGCCCGTCGCCCCATGCGCCACCGCATCGGCCCCGGTCTCATGCGCGATCCGCACCAGATGCTGCGAAATCAGCGGGCGCGCGATGGAGGTGCCCAGCAGGTACAGGCCCTCATACAGCGCATTCGCCCGGAACATCGGGAACACGAAGTCGCGCACGAATTCTTCCCGGACATCGACGACATGGATGTTCTCCGGCGCGATCCCCATCAACAGCGCCTTCTGCCGCGCCGGTTCCAGTTCCTCGCCTTGCCCCAGATCGGCGGTAAAGGTCACCACCTCGCAGCCATATTCGGTCTGCAGCCATTTCAGGATGATCGAGGTATCGAGGCCGCCCGAATAGGCGAGGACGACTTTCTTGGGCTTTAGCATCGGGAAGGCTCCCCCATGATTTTCTGGCGCGGTTTTGCTGGCGATTAAAGTGAAACCTCCGCGAGGGCAAGGACACCGCAACGCTTGACGGAAGGCCAGATCGGGATTCCAGTGTTGTAATGATCAATTTTGGAGACGAGCATGAGTTTGCGTATTTTCCTTCACTCCCTCCGCCAGATCTTCGGCAATCTCGGAGGCGTCCTGCAAGTCTCGGGCGTCCTGATGCTTGTCCAGTTCGGGATGCTGCTCACCTTCGACCGGTCGCTGATGATGGATGAGGCTGCAATGCGGCAGATGATGATGCAAGGCCAGATGCCCTGGGGCCGCTTCGTCCTTGCGATATTGGTCGCATTGGTAACCGCAATACTATGGCTCTGGCTCGTTGTCGGCTGGCACCGCTACATCCTTCTGAACGAAAGGCCAAAACTGGTCCCGGAGTTCCGGGCTGACCGGATGCTGGGGTACTTCGGCAAATCGTTCCTGATCGGGCTCATCCTGCTTCCGCTGGCTTTGATTCTGGGCTTCGTTGTCGGTGGCGTCGCCTCGGGACTGGTTCATGGCGGTGACAATCCGTTCCCAGCTCTGATTGTCATGGCGGTGCTGGTTTACGTTCCTCTTGCGACTATAGGAACACGGCTGGCGACCATGCTGCCCGGCGCGGCGCTGGAGCTGGGTGTGCCGGTCTTCAGCGGCTGGGAGGCCACGCGCGGCGCGACGGTGACAATTCTGGGCGTTGTCGCACTATCGGTCTTGTTCGCAGTCATCCTCGAATTCATCGGGGCGCAGCTCTTTACCAACCCGACATCCATTCCGGCGCTGGTCTACGATCTGGTCAAGCAATGGATTGTCGCGATGGTCGGTGTCTCGATCCTGACCACGCTTTACGGCCATTATGTCGAGCAGCGTCCCCTGGTCTGAGTCTTGCGCGAGGCTCCTGCATCGGTCATGCCAGACGACATGACCGATTTCCCCGCCCATGCCCGCCAAGCCACCGCTGCCCTGCGCGAGCTGTTCCCCGAGACGCCCTTGCAGCGGAACGACTTTCTCTCCGCCCGCTATGAGGCCGAGATCTGGCTCAAGCGTGAAGACCTGACCCCGGTCCGCAGCTACAAGCTGCGCGGGGCCTTCAACGCCATGCGCAAGGTCCGCGCTGTGAAGCCCGACCAGCGCCAGTTCGTCTGCGCCAGTGCGGGCAACCATGCGCAGGGGGTGGCTTTCGCCTGCCGGCATTTCGGGGTGCAGGGGGTGATCTACATGCCCGTCACCACGCCACAGCAGAAGATCGACAAGACCCGCGTCTTCGGCGGCGACAATGTGCGGATCGAACTGACCGGCGACTATTTCGACCAGACCCTTGCCGCCGCCCAGGCCTTCTGCGCCGAGGCCCAGGCGCATTTCCTGTCGCCCTTCGACGACCCCGACGTGATCGAGGGCCAGGCCTCGGTTGCGGTCGAGCTTCTGGAACAGCTTGGCCGCGCGCCCGATCTCGTGGTCCTGCCGGTCGGGGGTGGCGGTCTGGCCTCGGGCGTCACCGGCTACCTGCGCGAGGTCGCGCCCCGGACCGATTTCCGCTTCGTCGAGCCTTTGGGCGGGGCCAGCCTGGCCGCCGCGCTGCAAGAGGGCGCGCCGACGAAACTGCCGAAGATCAACAGCTTCGTCGATGGGGCCGCCGTCGCGCGCGTCGGCGACAACACTTTCCGCATGCTGTCCTGGATCGACCGGAAGGATGTGCTTCTGGCGCCCGAAGACCGCGTCTGCGTGACGATGCTGGAAATGCTGAACCACGAAGGCATCGTTCTGGAACCTGCAGGTGCGCTGTCGGTCGACGTCCTGCCCGAACTGGCCGAAGAGATCCGCGGCAAGACCGTGGTCTGCGTCACCTCTGGCGGCAACTTCGACTTCGAGCGTCTGCCCGAGGTCAAGGAACGCGCGCAGCGTTTCGCGGGGCTGAAGAAATATTTCATCCTGCGGATGCCGCAACGTCCGGGTGCCTTGCGTGAATTCCTGAATCTGCTTGGCCCGGATGACGACATCAGCCGGTTCGAATACCTGAAGAAGTCGGCGCGCAACTTCGGCTCGGTCCTGATCGGGATCGAGACCAAGGCCGCTGACGGCTTCGCCCAGTTCACCGCCCGGATGGACGCGGCGGGCCTGGCGTTCCGCGACATCACCAGCGACGAGGCCCTGTCCGAGTTCCTGATCTAGGCCGCCCCCGCCTGATCCACCGACAGCCCGCCCAGCAGGCCTGCGCGTGCGGCACGCCAGATCGCCGCCACCTGCCCGGCATCCACCCCGGCACCCTGCCCGGTGGCGGCCTTGCGCTCCCCCTCCTGGCAGATCGCCGCAAGGTCGGAGAGCCCAAGATTCAGCGCGCTGCCCTTCAGGAAATGCAGCTGGCCTTCCACCGCCTCCGCCGGCAGGCCCGCCACCAGCGCCCGCACCGCACCTTCGGCTTCGTCCAGGAACATGTCGACGACCTCGACAAAGCCATCGGTGCCGATCTCCTCCTTCAGTTCCTCAACCCGTTTCCAGTCGATCATGACAGCCACCCCAAGTCACACCCAAGGACGCATCCTGCCGCCATCGGGCTTAACAATCGGTAGCCGCCGATATCCGAAGCAGCGCGCATTTTAGCTTTCACCCCCCGTTAAGACCTGCCGCGCAGTCTGGCCGTCAACGGAGGTCCGGACGTGTCTGCCAGCGCCATGAAGTTCAAAGAGGGAACGCAGCCCATTCCTGTGCCGCGCCATGTGCTTGTCGTCGATGACAGCCGCGCGCAGCGGCACATGGTCTCGATGCAGTTGCGCCGCTGGGGCTACCGCGTCAGCGAATGCGAAACCGCCAATGCCGCGCTGGACCTGTGCCGGGGCACCGATATCGACATCATCATCAGCGACTGGATGATGCCGGGGATGACTGGCCTGGAATTCTGCAAGGAATTCCGTGGCCTGGGCCGCGAAAACTATGGCTACTTCGTTCTCCTGACCTCCAAGTCCGAAAAGACCGAAATCGCCGACGGGCTGGAAGCCGGGGCCGACGACTTCCTCACCAAACCCGTGTCTTCGAACGAATTGCGCGCCCGGCTGCGCGCCGGGGAACGGATGCTCGCCATGCAGGCCGAGCTGCTGGCCAAGAACAAGGTCATCGTCTCGACCCTGGTCGAATTGCAAAAACTTTACGATTCGCTCGACCGCGACCTGATCGAGGCGCGGAAACTGCAACAGACCCTGATCCGCGACCGCGTGCGCGAGTATGGCTGGGCGCGGGTCTCGCTCATCCTGCGCAACTCCGGTCGCGTCGGTGGCGATCTGGTCGGCAGCTTCCGGGTGGATGAGGACCGGGTGGTGGTCTATTCCATCGACGTGTCCGGCCACGGTGTCGCTTCGGCAATGATGACGGCGCGGCTGGCCGGGTTTCTCACCGGATCGTCCCCAGAACAGAACCTTGCCTTCCAGACCGGGCCGGAGGGCGACCATCTCCTGTTGCCCCCTGCCGCCGTCGTCGAACGCTTCAACCGGCTGATGCTGGAGGAAATCCAGGCCGAACAATATTTTACCATGGCCTTCGCGGTGATCGACCGGCGCACCGGCCAGCTTGATCTCGTGCAGGCCGGCCATCCGCACCCGATGCTGATCCGCGCCGACGGGCGGGTGCAAAGGCTGGGCGACGGCGGCCTTCCCGTCGGCCTGATCGCCGGGGCGGGTTTCGATCCGGTCCGGGTCCGGGTCCAGCCCGGCGACCGGCTGATCCTTTGTTCGGACGGCTTCACCGAATGCCCGCTGCCGAACGGCAAGGATTTCGGCGAGGACGGGCTGACCGAAAGCCTGCGCGCTTCGGCAAACCTTTCCGGCTCCGACCTGTTGGAGGCGATGGTCTGGGATCTGACCCGCGCGGCAGGAACCGAGTCCTTCCCCGACGATGTCTCGGGAATCGTGCTGGACCTCTTACCCCAGGAACCGGGCCAGCATCGCCCGGTCTCCGGCATTGCCCAGCCGGGTCATCGCATCCCTGACGGGTAGCCAGACCGCCGTATGCCCCGCCTCCGAAGGCGGACCCAGCCGCAACACGGGCCGCGCCAGATAGACGCTGCACAGCTTTTCCGCCCAGATCTCGTAGTCCGGCATGAAGGTGAACCGGCGGAACACCCCGAGCTGCCGCGTCACCGCGATCTTCCAGCCGGTTTCCTCGAACACTTCCCGGTGCAGCGCGGGCAGCGGCTGCTCGCCCTTGTCGATCCCGCCGCCCGGCAGCTGGAACTCGGGCACCGGCGCGGCCTGATGCGTTGCCAGGATGTGATCCCCGTCCAGAAGGATCGCATAGACCCCCGGTCGCCGGATATATCGCTGCCCGGATTTCACCGCCTCGCCATAGCGCCGGATCATCCGCACCCCCTTGGACCTTCGGTTGCTCTGCCTATATAGGCGCGATATGCCAGCACTGGCACCATCAGGAAATCCCCGAATGACCACCAGCATGCAGATCGCCTGGGACGATACCGTCCTGCCATTCCAGTTGGACGCCTCGGGCATCCGTGGCCGCATTGCCCGGCTGGACGGCGTGCTGGATCAGGTGCTGAAGCAACACGCCTATCCCTCCGTGATCGAGGCGCTGGTGGCCGAAACCGCGCTTCTCACTGCGCTGATCGGTCAGACCATCAAGCTGCGCTGGAAGCTTTCGCTGCAAATCCGCAGCAAGGGCCCCGCGCGCCTGATCGCAACCGATTATTACGGCCCGACCGAGGACGGCCAGCCCGCCCGCATCCGCGCCTATGCCAGCTATGACGAGGATCGTCTTGACCCCAACGCCGATCCGTTCAGCCAGATCGGTGAAGGCTATTTCGCGGTCATGATCGACCAGGGCGAAGGCATGCTGCCCTACCAGGGCTTCACCCCCATTGCCGGTGGCTCGCTTTCGGCCTGCGCGGAAACCTATTTCGCCCAGTCCGAACAGATTCCCACCCGCTTCCAGCTGGCCTATGGCGAAAGCGCCGAGCCGGGCCGCCCGCTGCACTGGCGTGCCGGGGGCATCATGCTGCAACACATGCCTGCCGTGGGCGGTGTGGCCGCCGAACAGGGCAGCGGCGAGGGCGGGCTTCTCACCCATGCCGACATCCTGGGTGGTGCGGAATCCGAAGACTGGAACCGCGCCAACCATCTGCTCGACACGGTGGAGGAGCTGGAGATGATCGGCCCCTCGGTCCCGCCCACCGACCTTCTGGTCCGCCTCTTCCACGAGGAAAGCCCCCGTGTGTTCGACGCGCAGCCGATCCGCTTCGGCTGCTCCTGCTCGGAAGACAAGGTGCGCAACACCATGTCGATCTACAGCCAGAAGGACATCGCGAAGATGACGACCGAAGCCGGGATCGTCACCGCCGATTGCCAGTTCTGCGGCGCGCATTACGAGCTGGATCCGAAGACCCTGGGCTTCGAGGGCAAGCATGGATGAACTGGCGCTGCTGCGAAGCGCCGTCCATCTGGCGTCTTCGGGCGAGACGTCGGATTTCGACCTGAACCCTGCCGCTCAACTGCCGCCCGACCGCAAGCTGCGCCCGGCGGCGGTTCTTCTGGCCTTCCAGCCGGGCAAGGGCATCTGGCTGACCAAGCGATCCTCGCATCTGAAGCACCATCCCGGCCAGATCGCCTTTCCCGGCGGCAAGCTTGACCCGACCGATGCCAGCCTTGAGGCCGCCGCCCTGCGCGAGACGCAGGAGGAAATCGGCCTGCCTCCGGATTGTGTGGATATCCTCGGCACCCTGCCCCCGCATGAGACCGTCACCGGCTTTCTGGTGACGCCTTTCGTCGGCCATGTGTATCGTCCCTTCACCGCCCGGCCCGAACCGGGTGAAGTGGATGAGGTGTTCCCCGTGCCGCTGCATCACCTGATCGACCCGGCGAACTTCCTGGTCCAGTCGCGGCACTGGCAGGGGCAGTTGCGGCGCTACTACACGGTGCCGTGGGGGCCTTATTACGTCTGGGGCGCGACGGCGCGTATCCTTTTCGGTCTCGCATCGAAGGCCCCGGTGTCATGATGTTGCATGGCGACTGGATCGACCATCCCGGCACCCAGGCCCTGTGCGCGGCGCTGGAAGGCGCGGGGTTTCAGGCATTGTTCGTCGGCGGTTGCGTGCGCAATGCACTGCTGAACGAACCCGTCGCCGACATCGACATCGCCACCGACGCGATACCGGAAACAGTCTCTGACATCGCCCAAAAGGCCGGGTTCAAGGTGGTTCCGACCGGCATCGACCATGGCACCGTGACGGTCGTTGCCCAGGGCGAGCCGCATGAAGTCACCACCTTCCGCCGCGACGTGGAAACCGATGGCCGCCGCGCCGTGGTGGCCTTCTCCACCCGGATCGAGGAGGACGCCGAGCGCCGCGACTTCACCATGAACGCGCTTTACGCCGACCGCCGGGGCAGGGTGATCGACCCCTTGCACGGCCTGCCCGACCTGCAAGCCCGCCGCGTCCGTTTCGTCGGCGATGCCGAAACCCGCATCCGCGAGGATTACCTCCGCATCCTGCGCTTCTTCCGCTTCCATGCCGCCTATGGCGACCCGGAGGGCGGCCTCGACCCCGAAGGCCTCGCGGCCTGCGCCGGGCTTTCCGAGGGGTTGGAGACGATCTCCCAGGAACGCATCACCGCCGAGTTGCGCAAACTCCTCTCTGCCCGCGACCCCGCGCCTGCCGTCGCCGCGATGGCCCAGTCCGGTATCCTGAACCGCATCCTGCCCGGCGCCGATCCCCGCGCGCTGGCCCCGCTGGTCCACCTCGACCAGGCCGAGCCGCCGCGCTGGCTTCGCCGTCTCTCGGTCCTCGGGGGCGAGACCGATGCGCTCCGGCTCTCCAAAGCCGAAGCCCGCGACCTCGCCGCCCTCCGCGCCGCTCTCGGCTCTGGTGAAACCCCCGCCGCGCTGGGCTGGCACCTGGGCGAGGCGCTTGCCAGTGACGCCATCCTCGCCCGCGCCGCCAGCTTCGGCACATACCCGCCCGAAAACTGGCAACCCGAGGTCCAGCGTGGTGCCAAGGCCCGTTTCCCCGTCACCGCCGCCGACCTGATGCCCGCCCTGCAGGGCGAGGCGCTGGGTGCGCGGCTGAAGGCGCTGGAATCCCGCTGGCTTGCCTCCAACCTCAGCCTCAGCCGCGAGGACCTGCTGAAAGGGGCGTGACAATTCGCCGCGACTCAGCTACGGAAGTGACACCCAAGAAGGAGACCAGCATGGAACACGGGATCCCACACCAACTCGCCTGAGTTGACCGATCCCGTCGTGGCGGTCGCTTGCAGGCACCGCTTCACCCCATCGCTGCACCTTATTCGGGCTTCTCCCATGTTTCGTTTCCTCGAAAACCTCGTCGATCCCTACCAGCCCTATGCCGAGCTTGACGCGCCCCCCACCCGGCTCTGGCCGTTCCTGCGCGATTACGTCCGCGCCTTCCGCAAGGTCTTCGCCGTCACTGCCGTCTTCTCCATCGGCAACGGTGTTCTCGACATCGGGCTGATCTGGTATCTCGGTCGCCTCGTCGACCTGATGACCGGGCTGACCCCGCAGGCCTTCCTCGCCGCGCATTGGGTCGAGATCTGCGTCGTCGCTTTCGTCGTCGTCTTCATCCGCCCCCTGGTCGCCGGGGGCGCGGTGGGCCTTTTGCACAACACCATCCTGACGAATTTCGGCACGATGATGCGCTGGCGGGCGCATCGCCATGTCCTGCGCCAGCCCGTCGGCTGGTTCGAAAGCGATTTCGCCGGTCGCATCGCCAACCGCATCATGCAGGCCCCGCCCGCCGCCGGCGACGCGGTGTTCCAGGTCTTCGACATGGCCGCCTTCGCCTGCACCACCTTCGTCGGCGCGCTCCTCATGCTGGCCGATGCCGACCCGCGCCTGATGATACCGCTGATCCTCTGGCTGATCGGCTACATCGCCCTGATGCGCTGGACCATCCGTCGCGCCGGTCCCGCCGCCACTGCCTCCAGCGAGGCCCGCTCTGCCGTCACCGGCCGCGTCGTCGACAGCTACACCAACATCCATTCCGTCAAGCTTTTCGCCCATCAGGGCAGCGAGCTCGACTACGCGAAAGAGGCCATCGAGGCCGCCCGCAGCACTTTCCAGAAGGAAATGCGCATCGTCACCAAGATGGACATCGTCCTGACCACCCTGAACGGGCTGATGATCCTGGGCGTTGCGGGCCTGGCCATGTGGCTCTGGACCCACAACCTTGCCACCGTCGGCGTGGTGGCCGCCGCCGTGGCGCTGGTCCTGCGGCTGCATTCGATGACCTACTGGATCATGTGGGCCTCGACGCAACTGGTGCAGAACCTCGGCACGCTGGCCGAAGGCATGGAGACCATCGCCCAACCCGTCACCCTGGTCGACAAACCCGGCGCCAAGCTCCTGAACTTCAAGACGGGGCTTCTGGAGCTGAAGGACGTCTCGCACCATTACGGACGCGGCTTCGGCGGCCTCAAGAACATCAACCTGACCATCCGTCCGGGTGAGAAGATCGGCGTCGTCGGCCGCTCCGGCGCGGGGAAATCCACGCTGGTCAAGCTGATGCTGCGCTTCTACGACACCGAAAGCGGGGCGATCCTGATCGACGGGCAGAACATCGGCGACGTCACGCAGGAATCCCTCCGCCAGAAGATCGGCATGGTGCAGCAGGATAGCTCGCTCCTCCACCGCTCGGTCCGCGACAACATCCTGTATGGCCGCCCCGACGCCACCGAAGCGATGATGATCGCCGCCGCGAAGAAGGCCGAGGCGCATGACTTCATCCTGACACTGGAAGATCCCCAGGGTCGCACCGGCTATGACGCCCATGTCGGCGAACGCGGCGTCAAGCTGTCCGGCGGCCAGCGCCAGCGCGTTGCCATCGCCCGCGTGATCCTGAAGGACGCGCCGATCCTGATCCTGGACGAAGCAACCTCGGCGCTGGACAGCGAGGCCGAAGCCGCGATCCAGGGCGCGCTTTACGGCGTGATGGCAGGCAAGACGGTGATCGCCATCGCCCACCGCCTGTCGACCATCGCCGCAATGGACCGCATCGTGGTGCTGGAAGACGGCCAGGTGGTCGAGGATGCCCCCCATGCCGAGCTTCTGCGCCGGAAAGGCCTTTACGCCCGATTCTGGGCGCGGCAATCGGGCGGCTTCATCGGGCTGGAAGAAGACGCGGCAGAATGATCGGCGAGCCTGAAATTTTTCGCCGAAAAATTTCAGGCTCCCGCTTCACGCTCTCCTGCCCGCCTTCACCCTTGCTTCCCCCCGCCCACAGGCCTACCTCTCCCTCATGAGTGCCCTTCAAAGCCTCGGCTCCCTCATCGACGCCTTCCGCCCTGCCGAGGGCAATCCGCCGCAGAAGCTGGGGGCCTTCATCCGCTGGTGCCTCTCCGGCTCCTGGCTCATGCTGGTCGTGGCTGGCGTGCTGTCGTCGCTGGCCGGCGTCACCGAGGTCGTCTCGGCCCTGATCCTTGGCTGGGTGATCGACGCCGCCGTCAGTTCCGGGCCGACCGATTTCTTCGCCCGGCACTGGAACCTGATCCTCTGGTTCCTTGGCTTCTACCTGATCCTGCGCCCCCTGGCCTTCGCCGTCTCTTCCGCCTCGAACAGCATCATCATCGGCCCGAACGTGATGCCCTTGGTCCTGTCGCGCCTGCACCGCTGGACCCTCGGCCAGGCCGTAACTTTCTTCGACAATGACTTCGCCGGTCGCATCGCGCAAAAGCAGATGCAGGCCGCCCGCGCCGTCACCGATGTCGCGACCGAGGTGATCAACACCGTCTGTTTCGCGCTCGCCTCGATCATCGGTTCGGTCGCCTTCCTGCTGGCCGTCGATGCCAAGGCGGCGATCGCGCTGCTGGTCTGGCTGGTCGCCTATGTCTTCCTGATCCGTTTCTTCCTGCCGGTGATCCGCAAGAATTCCGCTGCCCGCGCCTCGTCGCGCGCCATGGTCTCGGGTCAGGTCGTCGACACGATCACCAATATCAAGACGGTCAAGCTTTTCGCCCATGCCGCCTTCGAGGACCGTGTCGCGCTGGACGCGATGGAGGTGTTCCGCGACCGCAGTCTGGAGTTCGGCGTGATCTCCACCTGGTTCCGTCTGGCGCTGATGCTGCTGGCCGGGGTCCTGCCGGTGCTGTTGATCGGCGGCGCCGTCCTGCTCTGGCAACAGGGCGCCGCAACCGCCGGGGACATTGCCGCTTCGGGGGCCATCGCGCTTCGCATCGCGCAGATGTCGGGTTGGGTCAGCTTCACCCTGATGTCGATCTATACCAGCGTGGGCGAGGTCGAGGACGGGATGCGCACGCTCTCTGCCCCGCATACCCTGACCGATGCCCCCGACGCCGCCGTGCTGCCGCGCGTCATGGGCGAGATTTGCTACGACGACGTGACCTTCGCCTATGGCCGTCAACGTGGCGGGGTGCAGGGCATCGACCTGACCATCCGTGCCGGGGAAAAGCTGGCCATCGTCGGGGCTTCCGGCGCTGGGAAATCCTCGCTCGTCTCGCTGCTGCTGCGGCTATACGATCCCGAACAGGGGCGCATCACGGTCGATGGCCACGATCTGCGGCAGGTCACGCAGGAATCGCTTCGCCGTCAGATCGGCATGGTCACGCAGGAAACCGCGATGTTCAATCGCAGCGCGCGCGACAATATCGCCTACGGCCGACCCGAGGCGTCGGAGGCCGAGATCATCGCTGCCGCCCGTGCCGCCGAAGCGGATGAATTCATCACCCATATGCTCGATCATCAGGGTCGCAAGGGCTATGACGCCTTCCTTGGCGAACGTGGGGTCAAGCTTTCCGGCGGTCAGCGGCAGCGCATCGCACTGGCCCGCGCCTTCCTGAAAGACGCGCCGATCCTGGTGCTGGACGAGGCGACCTCGGCTTTGGACTCCGAAGTGGAGGCAAGCATTCAGGAAGCCCTTGGCCGGGTGATGGAGGGCAAGACCGTCCTCGCCATCGCCCACCGGCTTTCCACCATCGCCGCGATGGACCGGATCATCGTGATGGACCGGGGCCGGATCGTCGAACAGGGCACCCATGCCGAACTGCTGGCGCTGGACGGCCTTTACGCCCGCTACTGGAACCGGCAATCTGGCGGTTTCATCGGCACAGAAGACGAAGCGGAAGCGGCAGAGTGATCGTCACCATTGACCGGCTGGGCCATCTCGGCCACGGCATCGCGGCAAATCCCGGTTCGGGCCCGATCTACGTCCCCGGCACCCTGCCCGGCGAGGTGGTCGAAGGCACGCCCGACGGCGACCGGCTTCTCGACCCCAAGATCATCACCCCCTCGGTGAGCCGGGTGAAACCCCCCTGCCGCCACGCCCGCGCCTGCGGCGGCTGCCAGTTGCAACACGCCTCCGACGCTTTCGTGGCAGGATGGAAGCAAGAGGTCGTCCAGAACGCCTTGGCGGGGCAGGGCCTGACCGCCGACTTCCTCCCGCTGGTGACGTCGCCGCCAAACTCCCGCCGTCGCGCCACGCTTTCCGCGCGGCGCACCAAATCCGGCGTGCTGATCGGCTTTCACGCCCGCGCTTCGGACACCATCGCCGAAATCCCCGACTGCCAGCTTCTCCACCCCGGCATCCTCGCCGCCTTCCCCGGCCTGCAAGCCCTGGTCCTCGCCGGTGGATCGCGCACGATGGAACTCTCGCTGCAGGTGACACTGACGCGCGGCGGGCCAGATGTTGTGGTGACGGGCGGAAAACCCCTCGACGCCGCCCTGCGCATGGACCTCGCCCGGCTGGTCGAAACCCACGGCTTTTCCCGCCTCACCTGGGACAATGAGACCATCGCCCTGCGCGACCGGCCCGCCCTGACGATGGGCCAAGCCAGTGTCGTCCCCCCCGCTGGCGCCTTCCTGCAAGCCACCGCCGAAGGCGAAGCCGCCCTCCTGACCGCGGTCCGCCACGCCCTCGGCCCCCAGAAGCGCGTGGTCGACCTCTTCTCCGGCGTCGGCACCTTCACCCTGCCCCTCGCCGAAGCGATGGAGGTCCATGCCGTCGAAGGCGACGCCGCGATGACCAAGGCCCTCGACCTTGCCGCCCGCACCACCCCCAACCTCCACCGCATCTCCACCGAAACCCGCGATCTCTTCCGCCGCCCGCTGGAACCTGACGAACTGCTCACCTTTACCGGCGCCGTCATCGACCCCCCGCGCGCCGGAGCCGAGGCGCAGACCGCGACCCTCGCCACCTCGAAAATCCCGGTGATCGCCGCCGTCTCCTGCAACCCCGTCACCTTCGCCCGCGACGCCCGCGCCCTTGCCGCAGCAGGCTACCGGCTTGACTGGGTGCAGGTCGTCGACCAGTTCCGCTGGTCCACCCATGTCGAGCTGGTCGCCCGCTTCTTCCGGCCCTGACATTTCCGTGAAGACCCCGGCCCGCCAGCCGTCTAGGCAAGCCTGGCACTTTCCTGTATCCATTGGAAAAAAACAGGCAGACTACAGGCGGACACGGGCATGCGGTTCTTCGGTTGGTTGGCGATCTTCGTCGCGGTGATCGGGCTTTCGGGCTGCGGCTCGAAATTCAAGCGGTATTACGGCCCCGAAGTCACCCAGGTCCAGGTCCACAAGGCCGACCGCAAGATGTATCTCTTCCACAACGAAAAGGTGCTGAAGGCCTATGACATCGGCCTCGGCTTCGACCCCGTCGGCCACAAGCAGTTCGAGGGCGACGGCAAGACCCCCGAGGGCCAGTATTTCATCAGCCACAAGAACCCGGATTCACAGTATCACCTCTCGCTCGGCATCTCCTATCCGAACCCGGTCGACCTCGCCTTTGCCAAGGCCGAGGGCAAATCCCCCGGCGGCGACATCTTCATCCACGGCGGCCCGAACTCCCGCGTGTCGAGGCGCGACTGGACCTGGGGCTGCGTCGCCCTGACCGACAAGGAAATCGAGATCGTCTATTCCATGGTGAAGCCAGGCACCCCGGTCTTCATCCTGCCATGAGAAAAGGGGCCCGAAGGCCCCCGATCCATCCGCTGCAAGGCCATTCAGGCCCCGGTCAGCATCGTCCACCAGATCTTGCCGCCCGGCTCCTGGAACCAGGAAAAGCCCAGCCGCGTCGCCATCGGGTCCATGATCACCACCCTTGTATCGGGCTGCGCCATCCAGGACGACAGCGTCTCCAGCTCGGTCTCGTAGGTCTCCGAGATGTTCTCGCCCAGAAGCCGCCCGGTGTAGCCGCTGCGCTGCGCCCGGACCAGGGGCGACGAACCGTCCGACCCGAAGTGCCAGGGCCGGTTCTGCACCGACATGTCGCGCGAATGCGTCTCGGCGGCGGCGTTCAGCGCCGCATCGAAGGCCACCGGCGGCAGCGATTTGGCGGCCCGCAGGGTGTTCATCGAATCAAGGAAGCGGAACGACACCTCGCGCGCGTCCTTGATCTTGTAGACCCGGGGCAGGGGCTTGCCGTCGGCCCCAACCGTCGGAGCAGTGGTTGTCCCGCAGGCAGCAAGGGTCAGGACCATGCCCTGAGCCAGAAAAATGCGTCTATCCATTCCGTCCACCAGTTCGAAGCCGCCCAAGCGACCGTTCGGACCCTCTTAGCGGAAGCTTGCGTCAGGTTCAAACAGGCTTCTGCCGATCGGCGGATGCTGACAGGCGTTTGATTTGCGGCTGTCCGCGAAAACGGCTATAGGCGGGCCAACAAGGTCTTCCAGGAGTATCAGCCATGGCGAACGACAAGGTCAGCCGCCGCGCGGTTCTGGGTGGGGCGGTGGGCGTTGCCGGTCTGGCGGCGCTTCCGGCCCTGGCACAGGACGGCAGCACCGAATTCATCCAGCCTGCCACCTCGGTGCGCAACAATGTTTCCAGCTTCCGCATGCTGCAGTGGCAGGATTACTTCGACAACACCCGCAATGGCGCGATCCTGGCCGACACCACCTCGCGGGCGCTGCATTTCTGGTCGGACGACCAATCGATCTACCGGCTTTACCCCACCTCCGTTCCCCTCACCGAAGAGCTGACGCGACGGGGCGTCACCTCGGTCGTGCAAAAGGTGGTGAACCCCACCTGGCGGCCGACCGTCAACATGCTGGCCCGCCACCCGGAATGGCCGCCTGTCGTCGAAGGCGGAGCGCCGGACAATCCGCTCGGCACCCGCGCGCTCTACCTCGGCTGGCCCGCCTACCGCGTCCACGGCACGCATGACACCCGCAAGATCGGGCGTCGCTCGTCCTCGGGCTGCATCGGGCTTTACAACGAACATATCGAAGAGCTGTTCGAATTCGCCAAGGTCGGCACGCAGGTTCGGTTGATCTGACCCTCGGCTCAAAGGCTGATCCGAAACGACCGCGCCGCTGACCAGCCGCGCGGTCTTTTTCTGCGCCGATCTCCGGCGTCAGGCCTGCCGAAGCCAGCCGGGCAACCTCCTGTCGATCCGGCCAGTGCAGGCGGCATCGACGCAGCGCGCAAGGCTGGCGAAATGAAAGCCCCTCTCCACGGCTGCGGGGCCATAATGCGCGTATTTCCCGGAATTGGTGGCGATGGTCCGCACCCATTGCGGCACCACCGGCTCGCCGATGAAGCACCAGCAAGTGTCGTTCAGAACCTGCCCGCCAAAGCCCCGGATCGTGTCGATCAGCCCCGCCGCCTGTGCCTTGGCAAAGACATCGCGGCCGCAGGTGACGATCAGCTCAACCCCCGCCGCCTTCTGCCGCCCGTCGCACAGCCCGGCCAAAGCCTCGATCTCGGTCAGCGAGAAATGCGGGTTGCCCAGCGACACCAGATCGACATCCTCCCCCTGCGCGATGTTCAGCTCGGCCCAGGTCTCGGCCAGGTCTGCCAGGGTGATTTGCACGACCCGCGCCTCGCCCCCCTCTCCGATGGCCGCTTCCGCCGTCATCGCTTCCGGGGTGATCCCCAGAACATGAAACATCGCCGCCGCCGAGGTGGTGGCAAAGGCCGCGCCAAAGGCCTTCAGGTCATCATGGCTGACAGCATGGCCTTCCAGCCCACAGATCAGCGGGATCTCGTTCGTCGCGATCTTGCCGATGTGATAGCCCAGCAGTGGAAAGAACAGATCGTCCAGATCGCCTGAAGGCGGCAGATCAAAGCGGATCGTGGCCCGGCGCCGGGCGTCCAGATAGCAGTCCGCCGCCGGGGCGCGGCCAGTGATGGCGACCAGGATATCCAGATAATCCGGGTATTTCAGCGTCCGCGCGCCCAGAACCGAATTGGCGAAGACCACCGCGTTCGATTCTCCCCAGGCGATCTTCTGACCTGCCTTCGGCGCGGGGTCCAGAAGATAGGGCGCGCAGGTATAGCTCGGCTTCGCGCCCATCTCGACATAGGCCTCGGCCAGCGCGTCCGAGGCCGTTCCCAGCCCCTCCGGCACCCCTTGCGCGCGCCATTGCCGCCGGTCGACACAGATCGCGTTCATCGTCGTCGGCACCCGCACCTCTGCGCCCAGCTCGCAGAGCTTCCGGGCGAATTGCAGGCCGGCGGGGCCCTGGTAGAAGACGCCGTCCAGATGCGCCATCTCGATATCGACCAGCTCCGTCGCGCCTTCGATCCGCGCCGTTTGCAGCACGATCCGCATCGCGATCCGCCCGGCCTCGCCGAACTCACCGGCCAGAAAGCGGTGGTCGATCTCGCCCAGAGTGAAATCCGCCGGGTCCGGCTTGGGCAGGACAAAGCCATGCGGCCCACCGGCAAGGGTCTCGGTCGGCTGGATCGTGTCCCCTTCGATCCGGGCAAAGCGCGCGTCGGACAGGGCGGCAAACGCGGCCTCGTCCAGTTGCAGCACCGGAATGCCACGCTGGAACAGTTCCGCCGCGATCAGAACGCCCAGCGTCAGGATGGTTTCCTTGTGCCGGAAGACCAGCGCCGCCGGGGCATGGCCATTCATCAGCAGCTCGAAGATCACCAGACTGCCCGAGCAGGAACCCCGCCCGCTGGGAAGCGCCAGGATTTTCCCGGCAACCGACTGGCCGCAAAGTGGATGATGGGTGTCGATGACCCGCCCGGTCGTGGCATCGACTCCGCCCATGAAGCTGAGGCCGGTGTGGGCGTGCAGCACCGCGCCGCTGGCCTGGCCCGCAACAAGGGCCGTCCCGCTCAGGATCGTAGCTGCCATCATGTTCCCCCGTCACTCACCTCGGGGCACGCTAGCACGGCACTTCGGAAAAGGTTAAGGCCACCCTAACAGAATTTGTCAAGATATTGAAATTATGAAAGAATCCTGGATGTGTCCACTGTGGGCAGATCAGCCTTTCTGCAGCCACCCGCCCAGATTCTCCTCGATCACCGCAACCAGCGCCTCGATATGGGCCGCGTCGTCGTTCAGGCAGGGGATGTAGGTAAAGCTCTCCCCCCCGGCATGCTCGAAAGCCTCCCGGATCTCGCCGTTGATCTCCTCCAGCGTCTCGATGCAGTCGGCGGAAAAAGCCGGAGCCATCACCGCGATCCGTTTCTTCCCCGCCTTCGCCAGCGCCGCCACATGCTGCACCGTGTAGGGCCGCAGCCATTCCTCGCGCCCGAAGACCGACTGGAAGCTGGTGTCGATCGCCCCCGCCTCCCACCCCAGCCTCTCCCGCAACAGCCGCGAGGTTTTCTGGCACTGGCAATGATAGGGGTCGCCCTCCATCAGGTACCGTTTCGGCATCCCGTGGTACGAGGCGACCAGCACGTCGGGCCGGTGATCAAGCCCGGCATAGACAGTCTCGACCGACCGGGCCAGCGCGTCGATGTAAAGCGGGTGATCGAAATACTCCGCCACGGTCCGCGCCGCAGGCTGTCGCTTTTCCTGCATCAGGGCGCGGAAGAACTGGTCGTTCGCGGTGGCCGAGGTCGCCCCGGCGTAGTGGGGGTAGAGCGGGAAGAACAGCACCTTCTCGCAGCCCGCCGCGACCATCGCGCGCACCTTCGCCTCGGTCGAGGGGTTGCCGTAGCGCATGCAGAAGTCGACCATCACCTCCGCCCCGTGCTTCTCGGCCATCAGCGCCGCAATCGCCGCCGTCTGAGCCTTGGTGATGGTCAGCAACGGGCTTTCGTTCCGCTCTTCATTCCAGATCAGCTTGTAGTTCGCCCCCGAGGTGAAGGGCCGCTTCGACAGGATGATCAGTTGCAGCAGCGGCTGCCATTTCCACGACGGGTAGTCCACCACCCGCTTGTCCGAGAGAAACTCGCTCAGATAGCGCCGCATCGACCAGTAGTCATAGGCGTCCGGCGTGCCGAGGTTGGCCAGCAGCACCCCGATGCGCGGTTTGCGGACCGGGGGATGGTCGGCGGGGGCATGGGCAAGGCGGCCCTGGCCGGGGGTGACTGGGGTCTCTGGTCCCTGCATGGCGGTTCTTCCCAATGGTTCAGGACGGGACATAAGGGTTGGGCGGGCGTGGTCAACCGTCTTCGGGCAAGGGTTTCTCCGGCACGCCCAGTACATCGGCCAGCCGGGCCCGCGCCGAGCCGGGCCGCAAGGGTTGCTGCTGGCTTTCATGTGGCGCCCAGCCGGTCAGGAACACCAGCTCGACGGTTGCGGTCAAGCGACCCTCGGGCGTGCTGTAGCTACCCGCGTATATACGGGCGGCTTCGGCCAGGACGGATCGCCGGGTAAAGCGGCGGAGCCGTCCGGCCAGCGCATTGGTTTCGCCCGCAGCGCGAAGGTCGGACAAAAGCGCGGGGAAGCTTCGATACTCCACCGTCTGCACCAGGCTGTCCGCCACCGGCAAGGCGAACCCGGCCCGCTGCATCAAGGCCCCGAGATCGCGGATTTCGCCCATCGGCAGCACGCGGGGGGAGAGGCCGCCGGTCACGGTCGCTTCGGCTTCGGCAAGACAGGCGCGCAGTTCCTGCAGGCTGCGGCCACCGGGCAAGACAACCAGGCACAGCCCGTCCGGTCGCAGGGCACGTCGGCACTGGACAAGCTGGCCGATGGGGTCGCTGGCCCAGTGCAGTGACATACCGTGCACGACAAGATCGTGGGCGCTTGGTTCAAGCGCGATCAGATCGTCGTCAGAGACAACCTTCGTCGGCGACAACACACCAAAAATCTCGGGAAAACCTGTCACGACAGCCGGTGTTGTAAACCTTCTGTTAATCTCGCCGAGTCTCTCCTGAAGGTCGGACAGGGCAAGGCGGTGCAGGAACAGCGCCGCGTCGTGGCCGGGCAGGGTGCGGGCACGGTCGCGGTGGCGGGTCAGCGCCACCCGGTCGGTCAGGATCGTCGGCTGGGTCATCGGGCGGAGATTAGGAGGGCGAGATGGGAATGCAAGCCGCGCTGCAACTTCTGTACCCGCCGCAGTGCATTTCCTGCGCCGCCCCCGTGCAATCCGACTTCGGGCTTTGTGCCGAGTGCTGGCGGGAAACCTCGTTCATCTTGGGTCTTGTCTGCGACCAGTGCGGCGTGCCGCTGCCGGGGCAGGAAAGTGCTGAGCGGGTACTGTGCGACGATTGCATGACCATCGCCCGGCCCTGGGACCGGGGCCGCGCCGCGCTGATGTATCGCGACAACGGGCGGCGGCTGGTGCTGGCGCTCAAGCACGGCGACCGGATGGACCTTGCCCGCCCCGCCTCGGCCTGGATGCTGAAGGCGGCGCAGCCGATCCTGTCGCCGGGGATGCTGGTGGTGCCGGTTCCGCTGCACTGGATGCGGCTTTTCCGCAGGCGCTTCAACCAGGCGGCGCTGCTGTCACGGGCCATCGCCAAGGCGGCCGGTCTGGAGCATTGCCCGGACGCGCTGATCCGGACGCGCACGACCGGCAGTCAGGAGGGCAAGACCCGCGACGCCCGTTTTGCCAATCTTGTGGGGGCATTCCGGGTGCCGAAAGCGCGGGAAAGGCGGGTTGCGGGGCGGGATATCCTGCTGGTGGATGACGTGATGACCTCGGGCGCGACCTTTGCGGCATCGACCGAGGCGCTTTTTGCGGCAGGCGCGCGCTCGGTTTCCGTGCTTGGTCTGGCGCGCGTTGCGAAAGACGGCTGAACCCCTATATTCGGGCACGAAAGAGGTGCCTGATGCGTTCGGTCGAAATCTACACAACCCCCTTCTGCGGCTATTGCGCCATGGCCAAGCGGCTCTTGGACCGCAAGGGCGTGGCCTACCGCGAGATCGACGTCAGCGCCGATCCATCCCTGCGCAGCGCAATGGTGCAGCGGGCGAACGGGCGGCGGACCGTGCCGCAGATCTTCATCGGGAAAACCCATGTCGGCGGGTCGGATGACCTGCACGCGCTGGAGCATGCGGGCAAGCTTGACCCGCTCTTGGCCGAATGATGCGGGCGGCGCTGGTCCAGCTGACGGTGTCGGACGATCCGGTGGCGAACCTGCCGGTGACGGTGGGGTATATCCGGCAGGCGGTGGCCGCGGGCGCGGGCTTCGTGCTGACGCCGGAACTGACCAACGGGCTGTCCTCCAGCCGGGCGCATCAGCGGTCGGTCTTCCGGCATGAGGAAGACGATGCGACGCTGGCCGCGCTGAGGGCCGAAGCGCAGGCGGCGGGCATCTGGCTGCTGATCGGGTCATTGGGGCTTCTGACCCACGACGCGGACGGTCGCTTTGCCAACCGCAGTTTCCTGATCGCGCCGGATGGCGGCGTGGCCGCGCGCTACGACAAGATTCACATGTTCGACGTGAACGTCTCGGCGACCGAGGTCTACCGCGAAAGCGAGGGCTACCGGCCCGGCACGAAGGCGGTGGTGGCCGCGACCCCCTTTGCGAAGATCGGGATGACGGTCTGCTACGACCTGCGGTTTCCCGCGCTGTATCGGCGGCTGGCGCAGGGCGGGGCGCAGGTGATCACCGTGCCCGCAGCCTTCAATCACATCACCGGCGCCGCGCATTGGGAGACATTGCTGCGGGCCAGGGCCATCGAGACCGGCTGTTTCGTGCTGGCTCCAGCGCAGACCGGCTTTCACCCGGAAGCGAACGGCAAGGGCCGCAAGACCCACGGGCATTCGCTGGCCATCGCGCCCTGGGGCGAGGTGCTGGCCGATGCCGGGTCCGGGCCGGGGGTGACGCTGGTCGACCTCGACCTCGCCGAAGTGGACAAGGCGCGGGGCAGGGTCCCCTCCCTCAGCCATGACCGGGGCTTCGACGGGCCATGAGCGCCGAGAAGGCCGAAGACATCGCGGTGGCGTTGTTCGGCGAGCTGTTCATGGCCGACCAGCTGGCGCGCAACCGGATTTCCAAGGTGCTGCCGAAAGGCATGGAGCTGTCGCATTTCAGCGTCCTCAACCATCTGGCGCGGGTGGGCGACGAGCGCACCCCGGCGCAGCTGGCGAAATCGTTCCATGTGACGCGCGGGGCCATGACCAACACGCTGACCAAGCTGGAATGGGCGGGCCATGTGCATATCCGCCCGGATTGGGAGGACGCGCGGCAGAAGTTCGTGGCGATCAGCCCCAGCGGACGGGCGGCACGCGAGGCGGCGCTGGCCGGGGTGGTGCCGCTGATCGCCGAAGTGGTGCAGGCCATCGGGGCCGACCGGGTGCGCGCACTCCTCCCGGTGCTGCGCGAGTTGCGGATCAAGCTTGAGGACGGCTGACCCTTCGGGTCATGTCAGAAATGCCATAACCGTTCCGGAACCACCGGCCCATCGCCAATAGCCCTTGCCCTGCCCGCGATATCTTCGCATAGATTTGGGGTATCTCTTGGATCCCGGTCGCCATGCAGCTTTCGTTTCGTCACGTCCTTTCGTCGCTGGTCCTTGGCACCGCGCTGTCCACCGCGCCTGCCCTGGCCGAGATGACCAGATCGCTGAACATGAACGGCGCGACCGGCCTGATCGACATGCCTTCGGGCGATGCGCAGGACGATGCGACGTTTTCGTTCAGCATCGGCAATATCGGCCCGATCACGCGCACCACGCTCAGCTTCCAGGCCAGCGAGCGGTTGTCGGCGTCGTTCCGGTTCCAGACCTGGCGCGACTGGGACACGATCATTCCCGGCGACGAGAGAGAGACCGACCGCAGCATCGACCTGCGCTACCAGGTGCTGAAAGAGGGCAAGTTCGTCCCTGCCGTGACCATCGGCCTGCAGGACCTGACCAGCCGGGGCATGTTCGCCTCGGAATACATTGCCGCGACGAAAACCTTCGGCGACCGGCTGAAGGTGACGGCGGGTCTGGGTTGGGGCCGGCTGGGAAGCTACCAGGGCATCGGCGCTCCGTTCGGCGACCGCCCGCCGGTCGATCCGACAGGAACCCCGAACGCCGACCAGTGGTTCCGGGGCGAGGCTGCGCCCTTTGCCGGGGTGGAATACCGGATCAACGACAGCTGGACCTTCAAGGGCGAATATTCCTCGGACGCCTATCTGCTTGAGGATGACGAACGCGGGCTGATCGACCGCGACAGCCCGTTCAACTTCGGTCTGGAATACCAGCGCGGGCCGAACGTCCGGATGGGCATCTATTCGCTTTACGGCTCCGAGGTCGGGCTGGCCTTCCACATCATCCTGGACCCGAAAAGCCGGGCCACGGGGGGAGTCGTCGGCACAGCGCCGGTTCCGGTGAAGGCCCGCCCCGCCCGTGCCGCCGATCCCGAGGCCTATGATGGCGGCTGGGTCACGCAAGCCGATGCCGGGCCGATCCTGCGCGAGAACCTGGCCAAGCGGCTGGCGGCAGACGGGATCGCGGTCGAGAACCTCGCCTATACCGCGACAACCGTGCAGGTCCGCATCCGCAACGGGCGCATCGACGCCGGGTCGCAGGCCATTGGCCGCACCGCCCGCGCCCTTAGCCATGTGATGCCCGCCTCGGTCGAGGTGTTCGAGATCGTGCCGGTCGTGAACGGCATCGGCGTCTCGAAGATCACCATCCGGCGCAGCGACCTGGAATCGCTGGAATACACCGCCGACAACGCCACGCTTCTGCGCGAACGGATCACCGTCACCGATGCGGGCGCCGTTCCGGCCTTTTCGCTGGGTGATGAGAATCTGTATCCGAAGTTCCGCTGGAGCCTGAAGCCGGCCGTCCGGCTGGCGGAACCGGCGAAGGGCGATATCGGGCTGCGGCTTTCCGGCAGCTACGACTTTGCGCCGGGGCTGGTCCTGTCCGGCTCGATCTACAAGCAGCTTGCCAGCAACCGGGACAGTGCGACGCCTTCGACCTCGATCCTGCCGCATGTGCGGACGGACAGCGGTCGCTACAATGAGTTCGGCGACCCAGCCTTGGAACGGCTGACCCTGGCCTGGTATGCCCATCCGGCCGAAAACTTCTATTCCCGCGTCACCTTCGGCTATCTGGAGCGGATGCATGCCGGGGTGTCCGGCGAAGTGCTGTGGAAGCCGGTGGACAGCCAGCTCGCGCTTGGGGTCGAACTGAACTACACCAAGCAGCGCGACACCGACGGCGGCCTTGGCTTCGACGAATATGACTATGACGTGGTCACGGGCTATGTCTCGGCCTATTACGATTTCGGCAATGGCTATCTGGGCCAGCTTGACGTGGGCCGCTATCTGGCAGGCGATGTCGGCGCGACGCTTTCGCTTGACCGCGTGTTCGCGAACGGCTGGCGGGTCGGTGCCTTTGCCACCGTGACCGATGTCAGCGCGGCGGAGTTTGGCGAAGGCGGTTTCGACAAGGGCATCCGCTTCACCGTTCCGTTCAACTGGGCGCTTGGAACCGATTCGCGTCGCGGCTTCGGCATGACCCTGCGGCCGAAGACCGGCGATGGCGGCGCGCGTGTCGATGTCGACGACCGGCTGTACGAATCGCTTCGCGAATATCACACCGACGGGCTTGACCCCGATTGGGGCAGGGTCTGGCGGTGAGGTCGGCGATGAAGCTTGTGGCGGGACTTGCCATGATCGCCCTGCTGGGCGCCTGCGGCAACGACAAGAGCGGCCCGAACCCGATGGTTTCGGCCATCGGGGCGATGGCAAAGGACAGCGTCGCCAAGGTCAAGTCGCGCAAATCTGGCGGAAAGTCCGGTGGCAAGACGGTCTCTGTGGAAGAACGCCGCGCGGCTCTGGAAAAGGCGGGCAAGCCGATCCTGCGCGTATCGTCTGCGACGCTGGGGCAGACCGGGTTCCTGACCATCCTGGACGCCAAGGGCGATGTCCTGACCTGGAAGACCCCCGATGGGGCGACGTTCTCGCAGCGGGACGGTGTCTTGATCCAGACGCGCGGGCTTGGGCCCGACCTGATGTCGGCGCAGGCACCTTCGGTCGGGCAACTGCTGCGGCCCGGCGCCAGCTATCAGCGCATCTACTACTTCCTCGGGGGCGACGACCAGGGCACGCGGCGGACCTATGACTGCTCGACCGTCATCGTCGGCAAGGAGAGCATCGAGGTCCTGGGCCGCAGCCACCACGCGACCCATGTGACCGAACAATGCGAACGGCCCTTGGGCAAGCTGACCAATGACTACTGGATCGAAGGCACGACGATCCGCAAATCGCGGCAATGGGTCAGCGGCGCGATCGGTTATATCGACTTCGAGCGTGTGATCGACTGACCGTCCCGACCGACCGGGGACGAATCTGGTGCATTTTGCGCGCAGATGCGGCTATAATCCTGTCAGGTGCAGAAGAAGGGATGCGCTCGGGCAACGCAAGTCCCAGGATTGGGGTCTGATCTCCGCAGGAGGGCACCACCATGAAGGCTTTGACGGCATTTGCACTGTCCGCCGCCCTTGTGGCGTCTTCGGCCCTGGCCGGGGGGCCGGTTGTCGTGGTCGAGGACACGGAGCCCTTGGTTGAGGAAAAGCCTGCGTCCAGCGCCGGCGTCCTGCCCTGGCTGGCGGTTCCGCTGATCCTGTGCATCGTGATGTGCGGGCCGGACGACGATCCGCCGCCGCCCTAAGCCCGGCCCGCCCGTTTCAGTAGTCCTTCTCCAGGTAGACCCCGATCCCGGTCTCGCCGTCCGCCCCCAACCGGCCCTTGACCGTTACGCCCTCGCGCAGATCGAGGTTCAGGTTGATCCGGCTCTTGCCCTCCTGGTCGACTTCGATCTCGGTATAGACATTTTCCGAGATGTATTTCCCCGCCTTCAGCGCGGCGCTGCCGTCCTCGGAGGTGGTCACGTCCAGATCATCCAGCCCGAAACTGCGCCGCAGGTTGCCCACAAGACCCACACCGCCGCGCCCGGCCAGCACCGCCACGGCATTCGCCAGCTGTGCGGCTTGCAGGGCCGAGATCTTGTCCAGCCCCCGCCCGAACAGCAGACGCGCCAGCACCTCTTCCTGTGGCAGTTCGGGGGATGAGGTGAAGCTGACCACGGGATCATCCGCCGGGCCTTCGACCGTTACGGTGCTGGTGATCCCGTCGCTCTCGGTCGACGCTTCCACGCTGATGTTGGGGACAAGGCTGCCTTCCAGCGCCAGATCGGCGCGCGACAACACAAGGCGACGGCCCAGGATGTCGATCCGCCCCCGGATCAGCTGGAACCCGCCCGAAGGCCGGACATCTGCCGTCGTGCCTTGCAGGCGCAATTCACCGCCCAGTTCGGCGTCGATGCCGCGACCCCGGATGAAGATCTGGCTGGGGGCCGCGATGGTGATGTCCAGCGCGATGGGCCGCGCGGTCCCGCTGCCGCCGGATGCACCGTTGCCATCGTCCAGAAGCCCCGCCTTGCGCCGGGTTTCCCGCACGGCCCCCGGTTCGCGGACATGGCGGATGTCCAAAAGCGCCGCGGCCGTGCTGAAGCCGGACGAGGGCACCCGCACTTCGGTTTCGGAGAGATCCAGCCCCCCCGCCAGCCGCGCGCCACCGGTCAAGGGGCCTTTCAGCGACAGGTTGCCGCTGATCCGGGTGTCATACAGCTCGGGGTCATACAGCCGCAGGCCGTCGAGTGTGATCGTCAGGTCGGCGGCCTGCGGGCTGGTCAGCCCGATGGGCCCGTCGACGCGCAGCCTGCCGCCCGAGGAAACGCCGGAGGTCGCCGCCAGTTGCAGGCTGCCGCCCTGCAATTGCGCAATGGCTTCGACCCCTTGCAGCGACAGGCCCAGCCCCGGATCGGAAATCCGCCCGTCGGACAGCGTCACCCGGCCCGACAGCGAGCGGAGCGCCAGCGGGCCATCCAGGCGCACATCATAGCTCACCCGGCCGGACACCGACCGGGGCGAGAGGATCAGGTTCGCCAGCCCCGCCTCGCCCAGGCCCTTGATCGCCAGATCGGCCGAGCCGAACCCGGTTGCGATGCGTCCCGCCACCGTCGCGCTGATCTGCCCCGGCCCCTTGCCCTGGATGTCCAGCGCATAGCCGCTGGCGTCCTGCGTCGCCGTGCCCGACAGGGTCAGCGGCCCCTGCACCTCGGGCACGATCAGTCCCAGGTTCGCCAGCCTTGCCTCCAGGTCGATGGTGCGGTTGCTGCCGTCCAACGTGCCGTTCGCCGCCAGCGAAAGCTGCGGGTTTGCCAGCTTGGCCGACTGTACCTCGACCACGCCGCCCTTCAACGCCAGCGCGACATCCAGCACGCTTTTCCCCGCCAGAAGCTTGTCCACCTCGGCATTGCCGAGGCGCAGCGACTGCCCGGTTCCGGCAAGCGTGATCTGCCCGTCCTCGGGCGTGCCCGTGAAACGCCCGTCCAGCGCGATCTTGCCGCCATAGCCCGGTCCCAGCACCGCCAGATCCTCCAGCGTCACCGACCCCGTGAGGTCCGACCCAAGCGAGGCCAGCTTGCCATTCGCCCGTGCCAGCAGCCCGTCCGCCGCCACCTCCAGCGCCCGCAGGACGGTCCCGGCCTCATCCCGCCGGATCGAGGCGGTGACGGTCGATTGCCCGGCAAGCAGGCGGTCGGCCTGGGGGATGTCGAGGCTCAGGCCATTGCCCTTGAACGCGATCTCGGCATCGAAGAACCCCGACAGCCGGCTGACCGAGCCGGTCAGGTCCAGTCGCCCGGACCCGCCCAGCTTGCGCCCCAGAAGCCGCGAAAAGCGCGAGAAATCGCTGGCGTCCACAGCAAGCCGACCGCTGGTCAGGAACGCCTTCTCCAGCCCCTCGATCTTCAGCGCCCCTGTCCCGGTCAGCCCGGCCCCGTCAAGCCGGATGCCGGACAGTTGCAATGCGCCGGAGCCTTCCAGCATGTGCATCCGCAGCTGGCCGCTGATCTCGGGTCCCAGGGCTTCGGCCAGCGCCGGATCGGTTGGCGCAATGCCCGAGGCCAGCACCTTGAGCGTCCCGCCAAAGCTGTTGCCCGCAGGTGTCCGCCCCACCCGCCCCGATCCGTCCAGCCGCATCCGGGCGATCTTCATCGCGGGCTGGTCGAAGCCGTCCACCGACACCTCGCCCGACCAGCTGTCCCTGTCGCCCGGCTTTGTCGCCAGATGAAACTCCGCCCGGCTGAGGCGCGTGTCCGCCGCGAAGGGCAGGTTGACCGGGGTATTGTCGGGCGAAGCGAGGGTGCCGGTCACGTCGAACCATTCCGGCAAGCCATCCGCCGCGATCTCGGCCTTGCCGCTGAGGCTGAGAGACCGCGCCGACAGGTCGAAAGCATCGATGGTGAGCCGCCCCGCCGGGGATCGCAAGGCGTCCAGCCGCAGGGCGACTTCGGTGCCGAAGAAATCCAGCTGCTCCGGCGCAAGAATCGGGGCCAGGTCGCCGGCCACATCGGCCAGGAAGCGATACCCGTCATCCCCGCCCCGCACCGTCACCGTGCCCTGCAACCGCTCGGCCCCGTCGGTCGCCAGCGCGATCTGCGCCGCGTAGTCGTCGATCGGTCCGGCTCCCGTCACCCGCAGCGAGGCCGAGGGCGCTCCGGGAATGCCCAGCAGGCTGACGACGATCCCCTTCGCGTCCTCCTCGGCCACCAGCGCCAGTCCCAGGTCCCGCGTCAGGTTGGAGTAGGAGGCATCCAGCGTGATCTCGCCCTTCGGCCCGTCTCCGGTGCGCAGGAGGTCCAGCCTGGCCTGGCCCTCGCCGCCCGAAAGCTGCATCGAGGCTTCCAGCGTTCCCGTCACCGGCTGGCCCAGCACCTCTGGCCCCAGCTCGATCCGCTCGGCCGCCACCCGGTCGATGCTTACCGAAACCGGAAGCTCCGGCAGGCTGAAGCCGGACGCTTCGGGCGAGGGCGTGCCGTCTTTCGTTTGCGGCAGCCGGGCGAGGATGATCTCCTGCGCCGAAAGCTCGCCGATGTTCAGCTCGCCCGACAGCAGCGCCGACCGGCTCCAGTCCAGCACCACTCCGTTCAGCGTGATCCAAACGCCCTCGTCGTCGGCGATTGTCAGCGTCTCCATCGTCGCGCGCGAGGACAGCGCGCCTTCGAAGCCCGTCACCGTCACCTGACGACCGGCGTCCGACAGGCTATCCTCCAGGAACGCGGTCAGAAAATCGCGGTCGTCCTCCTGCGCGCAGACGGCAGTGCCGACAAGACAGGCTGCGATGCAAAGTAGACGCCGCATCAGAACGACTGCCCCAGGCCGACGTAGATCTGCACCCCGTCGCCGGTGCTGCCACTGATCGGCGCCGCCACGTCCAGCCGGATCGGCCCGAGGCCGGTGTCATAGCGCAGGCCCAGCCCTGCCCCGGCATGGCTGTCGGCGCTTGCCCCGGTGAACCCGTCCAGCCCGATGCTGCCCCAGTCGACGAAGCCGACCACGCCGATCTTGTCGCTGACCTTGGCGCGCAGCTCCAGCGATCCGGCCAGGAAATACCTGCCGCCGATCAGGAACGACGGCCCCCCACCCCGCGCCACATCGATCCCCAGCGACCGATAGGGCTGCCCGCGCACCGTGCCGCCCCCGCCCGAAAGGAACAGGTCGTCGCGCGGGGTGTCCAGCAGGTCCGAACCGAAGATCGCTCCCGCCTGCAACCGGGCCGCAACCACCACTTTTCCGGGCTCGCCCAGACTGCGGAAGGTGCGTCCGTCGACCGTGCTGCGCAGGCCCGAGCCGGTGGTGCCGAACCCGGCGAAGGGCTTGGCGGTGGCGTCCAGATAGAAACCCCTGGTCGGGTTGTTCGCCACATCGCGCTTGTCCCAGGTCACGCCCAGGGGCAGCGACAGGTTGCGGAACGAGAAGGATCCGCCGGGGTCGCGCCCATCCAGATAATCATAGGTCAACCCGGCACGGGCGCTCAGCGTTTCAGAGAAGATATGCGAGAACTTCAGCCCGAACGTCACCGCGTCGAGGTTGTAGTCGATCTCGTCCGCATGCCAGTAGCCCAGCACCAGCCCCGCTGTCGTGTCGGGCGTCAGCGTGGCCGGGCGGTCAAGCGTGACCTCCAGCCCGTAGTCGATGCCGCTTTGCCCCGATCCGATGTTGGTCACATCGGCCTTCACGCCCAGTTTCTCGCCCCCGCCCATGAGGTTCCGGTGCAGCCACGACGCCGAAAGCGACACCCCGTCAAGGCTGGCGACCTCGACCCCGAAGGAGTAACGGCGCGGCTTTTGTTCCACCACCGTCGCGGTGACGCCCAACAGATCCGGCGCGGTGATCTGTTCGTCTTCCGTCATGGCGACCGAGGCGAAGATACCCGTCCGCCGCAGCCGGGTTTCCGCCCGGCGCAGCTCGGTTTCGCTGAAGGTCTCGCCTTCCGGCAACCCGGCGATCTTGCGGATTCGGCGCTCGCGCATCCGCTCCTCGCCGGTAATTTCCAAAGCGCCGAAGCGAAGCCGGGGTCCGGGGGAAATTCCCACATCGGCATCCAGCCGCTGCGCCGCATGGTCGGCCACAACCTCTTCTGCCGAGACGAAAGCCTTGGCATGTCCCGCTTCGCGCCAGGCCTCGACCGCCACGTCCACCGCCGATGTCACTGCCCCGCTTTCCGCTATCGCCCCGGTGCGGAACTCTTTCGGCAGCTCGGTTTCCGGTGCCAGCGGCTGCACCCGCGCCAGGCCGAAACGGAAGGCCGTGCCCGGATCCACGGCAATGCGGATGATGGAAATCGCGCGGGGGGCCTCCAGCACCGGAATCGCCGCCGCCTCACGTCCGTCGATCTGGATGCGGATGTCGACCGAGTAATGCCCCTTGGCATACATCGCCGCCAGAATCCGCGCGTAATCCGCCCGTGCCGCGGCCAGAAGGTCCTGCGGATCGGTCTGCCCTTCAGCCTGCAAGGTCCGCAGTTGCGAGGCGGCCTCGACCGCCACTCTCAGATCCTCCGACCCGCCCGCCACGCTGATGTCCAGCCGGTCAAGCGCCTGCACCGAAGTCGCCGCAAGCCCAAGGAAGGCCGCCGCAACAGCCCCACGGACCCGCAACATGTTGCGACCGGCATCCACTTCGACGACCCTCATCGGCAGTTCACCCCCGGACTATTGCAGCTTGTGCCGACCCCTTCAATCAGGGGAAACCGCATGGGCGAAGATGGGTTCCCCGCGCGACCCGTGCCAAATCCCTTGCAGACTCGGTCAGACCGGCCTATATGCACCTCAACAGCTGCTTCCGGGTCCAAACCTGAAGCTACCGAAAGTCACGGGCGGGCCGCTGGGTCCGCTTTTTTGTTTCTGGAATGCCATGTCCGATCTGATCGCGAAAACTGCCATCGACCGCCGCCTGGCTGACATTGTCGGCCCGGTGATCGAAGGGCTTGGGTTCGAACTGGTCCGCATCCGTCTGATGGGCGGCAAGACCCGCATCCTTCAGATCATGGCCGACCGTCCCGATGGCGGGATCGGCGTCGACGAATGCGGCGACATTTCCACCGCCGTTTCCGCCGTGCTGGACGTGGAAGACCCGCTGGAGGACAATTATGTCCTTGAAGTCTCCTCTCCCGGCATCGACCGGCCGCTGACCCGGCTGAAGGACTTCGAGATGTGGCAGGGCTGGGAAGCCCGGATCGAGACGACCGAGCTGATCGACGGCCGCCGCCGCTTCAAGGGCGACCTCGCCGGAGTCGAGGGCGACGAAGTGCTGATCACCCTCGAAGAGGGCGGCGAGGAAGTGACCATCGGGCTTCAGTTCGACTGGCTTTCCGACGCCAAGCTGATTCTGACCGAAGAGCTGATCAGCGAAATGCTGCGCCAGAAGAAGGTGGCCGAACCCACCGAAGGCCAGTTCGACGAGATCGAGGAAATTGACGGGGACGAGGACGACGCGCCCGCCCCGGAAACGAAACACTGACGGGAGACACCCATGGCCATCACCTCCGCCAACCAGCTGGAGCTTCTGCAGACCGCCGAAGCCGTGGCGCGCGAAAAGATGATCGACCCGGACCTGGTGATTCAGGCGATGGAGGACAGTCTCGCCCGGGCCGCCAAGTCGCGCTACGGTGCCGAGATGGACATCCGGGTGAAGATCGACCGCAAGACCGGCCGCGCGTCCTTCACCCGCGTCCGCACCGTCACCGAAGATGACCTGATCGAGAATCACCACGCCCAGATCACCGCGAAACAGGCGAAATCCTACCTCGCCGACCCGCAGATCGGGGATGAGGTGATCGACGAGGTTCCCCCGGTCGACCTCGGTCGTATCGCTGCGCAGTCCGCCAAGCAGGTCATCCTGCAGAAGGTCCGCGAGGCCGAGCGGGACCGCCAGTTCGAGGAATTCAAGGACCGCAAGGGCACCATCATCAACGGCGCCGTCAAGCGCGAGGAATACGGCAACGTCATCGTCGACATCGGTCGCGGCGAAGCCATCCTGCGCCGGAACGAGAAGATCGGCCGCGAAGCCTATCGCATCGGCGACCGCATCCGCTGCTACATCAAGGACGTGCGCCGCGAACCGCGCGGCCCGCAGGTCTTCCTGTCGCGGACCGACCCGCAGTTCATGGCGGAATTGTTCAAGATGGAAGTGCCGGAGATCTATGACGGCATCATCGAGATCAAGGCCGTCGCCCGCGATCCGGGTTCGCGCGCCAAGATTGCGGTCATCAGCTACGACAACTCCATCGACCCGGTCGGTGCCTGCGTCGGGATGCGCGGCTCCCGCGTGCAGGCCGTGGTGAACGAGCTTCAGGGCGAAAAGATCGACATCATTCCGTGGAACCAGGACACCGCGACCTTCCTGGTGAACGCGCTGCAACCCGCCGAAGTGTCGAAAGTCGTGTTCGACGAAGAGGCCGGGAAGATCGAAGTCGTGGTCCCGGATGAGCAGCTGTCGCTTGCGATCGGCCGTCGCGGCCAGAACGTCCGCCTTGCGTCGCAGCTGACGGCGCTGGACATCGACATCCTGACCGAAGCCGAAGAATCGCAGCGCCGCCAGGCCGAATTCGCCGAACGCACCAAGCTGTTCATGGACGCGCTCGACGTTGACGAGATGATGGCGCAGCTGCTGGTCGCCGAAGGCTTCACCAACCTGGAAGAAGTCGCCTATGTCGAACTGGACGAGCTTCTGTCCATCGACGGCTTCGACGAGGATACGGCGGCGGAACTGCAAGCCCGCGCGCGTGACTATCTGGAAGCGGCCAATGCCAAGGCGATGGAAAACGCCCGCGCGATGGGCGTCGAGGACAGCCTGGTCAACTTCGAAGGCCTGACCCCGCAGATGCTGGAAGCCCTGGCCCAGGACGGGATCAAGACCCTGGAAGACTTCGCCACCTGCGCCGACTGGGAACTGGCCGGTGGCTGGACGACCGAGAATGGCCAGCGCAAGAAGGACGAGGGCGTCCTTGAGAAATTCGAAATGTCGCTGGAGGAAGCGCAGACCCTGATCATGACAGCCCGCGTGATGCTGGGCTGGGTCGACCCGACGGAACTTGAGCAGCCGGAAGAAGAGGCTGCCAGCGACGAGGAGACCGAGGCCTGATCTCAGGCCTCGGGGTTACGCGCCATGACGCGCGGCGGCCGGGAAAAGGACAGGGACGATCCGGAACGCAAGTGCATTGCGACCGGGGAAAGCCAGCCAAAAGCGGGGTTGATCCGCTTTTGCCTGGGTCCTGACGGACAGATCGTCCCCGACGTTCTGGGCAAGCTGCCGGGCCGGGGCATCTATGTCTCGGCGGACCGGGAGGCACTGGACAAGGCGGCGAAGAAGAATCTCTTCTCCCGCGCGGCCCGCCAGCCGGTGAAAGTGCCCGACGGCCTTGCCGATCTGGTCGAGGCTTTGGTGTTGCAGCGGACCATCGAAATGCTGTCGATGGCACGCAAGGCGGGTGACGCTGTCACCGGCTACGAGAAGGTGAAGGACTGGCTGGTCAAGGGCACGGCGGCAACGCTGATCCAGGCCAGCGACGGGTCGGAACGGGGCAAGACCAAGCTGCATGCGCCCGATGGCGCAAAGGGCTTCATCGGCTGCCTTTCGGCTGGGGAAATCGGTTTGGCATTCGGGCGCGAACGTGCGATACACGCCGCGCTTGCCGCTGGTGGACTCAGGTCCCGTGTTGTAGAGGAAGCGGCAAAACTCGCTGGGCTGCGTGGGCAGACAGGCGGGGATGACGGCGGCGAGACCGCCATGAAGGATACGAAGAACGCATGAGCGATACTGACGGCAAGAAACCTCTTGGCCTTGGGGGCGCCCCCCGTTCCGGACAGGTGAAGCAAAGCTTCAGCCATGGCCGGACCAAGAGCGTCGTGGTCGAAACCAAACGCAAGCGCGTTATGGTGCCCACTCCGGTCAAACCGGGGGCGCCTGGCGCTGGCACGGCCTCGGCAGCGACCGGGCTTGGCGATCCGTCGAAACGGCCCGCCGGGATTTCCGATGCCGAGATGGAGCGTCGCCTGACCGCTCTCCGCGCCGCCAAGGCGCGTGAGGCCGAGGATGCCGTCCGCCGCGCCGAGGAAGACAAGGCCCGCGAGGAAGAGCGTGCCCGTCGCCGCGAAGAGATCGAGGCGAAAGAGCGCGAGGATCGCGAACGCAACGAGGCCCTTCGCCTGAAGGCCGAGGAAGAGGAACGCGCCGCCAAGGCCGAAGCCGCCGCCAAGATCGCGGCTGCCGAAGCCCGCAAGGCCGATGTGCTTGGCACCCGTGCCCGCTCGACCACGCCGCCTCCGGCTGCGGCCAAACCGGCTGACCGTGCTGCCCCGGCTACGCCTGCGGCGACCGAAGATGCGCGCGGCCCGGCCTCGGCCAAGCCCGGCTTGCCGACGCCCCGCAAGACCGACCGCGAAAAGGACGACCGTGGCGACCGTGGCGCCAAGCGTGGCACCGGCGACGAAGGCCGTCGCTCGGGCAAGCTGACGCTCAACGATGCAATCGCGGGTGAAGGTGGCCGTCAGCGCAGCCTTGCCGCGATCAAGCGCAAGCAGGAAAAGGCCCGCGCCAAGGCGCTGGGTCTGGGCCAGAAGGCCGAAAAGCAGGTGCGCGACGTGCAGCTGCCGGAAACCATCGTGGTCTCGGAACTGGCGAACCGGATGGCCGAACGCGCCGCCGACGTGGTCAAGTCGCTCATGAAGATGGGAATGATGGTCACGATGAACCAGGCCATCGACGCCGACACTGCGGAACTGGTGATCGAGGAATTCGGCCACAAGGCGGTCCGCGTGTCGGACGCCGACGTCGAACAGGTCATCGACACCGTCAAGGATTTGGACGAAAATCTGGCCCCGCGCCCGGCGATCGTCACGATCATGGGCCACGTCGACCACGGCAAGACCTCGCTTCTGGACGCGCTGCGCAAGACCAGCGTGGCCACGGGCGAAGCCGGCGGGATCACCCAGCACATCGGCGCCTATCAGGTGAAGACGCCGAATGGCCAGCTGATCACCTTCCTCGACACCCCCGGCCACGCGGCCTTCACCTCCATGCGTTCGCGCGGGGCCCAGGTGACGGACATCGTGATTCTGGTGGTTGCGGCGGACGATGCCGTGATGCCGCAGACGGTCGAGGCGATCAACCACGCCAAGGCCGCCAAGGTGCCGATGATCGTGGCGATCAACAAGATCGACAAGCACGAAGCGAACCCGACCAAGGTCCGCACCGACCTCCTCCAGCACGAGGTGGTGGTAGAAGCCATGTCCGGCGACGTGCAGGATGTCGAGGTTTCGGCCAAGACCGGCCTTGGCCTCGATGATCTTCTGGAAGCGATCACGCTTCAGGCCGAAGTCCTTGAGCTTCGTGCCAACCCGAACCGGGCGGCGTCCGGTGCGGTGATCGAAGCCAAGCTGGACGTGGGCCGTGGCCCGGTCGCGACCGTGCTGGTCCAGAACGGCACCCTGCGCAAGGGCGACATCTTCGTCG
>JAGPEG010000096.1 GCA_018057165.1 Tabrizicola sp. | reverse complement strand
CCGGGGCGGGTGATCGCGGGGCTGCTGAAAGGGCAGGGGATCGGGATGGGGGTGAACCTCGGGGTCGCGCCCTCCTCCATGCTGCTGCCCCCGGAGGCGATGGACTGGCTGGCCGAGACGCTGGATGCCGGGCCGGAAGAGCTGGAGGCAGAGCCGGAGGAATCCCTCGCGCCCTCGGTGCCCGAGGCGGTGGTCGCGGCGCTGGACGCCAAGCTGGCCCGCGCGGGCGGGCTGGCGGTCGCGGCGGTGCTGGCGGGGGTCGTCTACAAGGACGGGCGGCGCGGGCATCTGCTGGCACTTCTGGACACGGTCGCGGGGGCCGAGGGGCCGCTGGCCCGCGCGATGAACGAGGCGCTGGTGTTCTCGGGGATCGAGGCGGGGGAGCTGGACGTGGTGTTCCTGGCGGCGGGGTCGTCTTCGGCCAGGGCCATGGCGCGGGTGGGCCTGCGCTTCGACCTGCCCCAGCCGGAAGTGCAGGACATGGCCCCCGCCGCACCCGGCATGGACCCCGCACGCCCGCCGAAGCTGCGCTGACCGGACGGGACGCCCGGCGGAAAGGTCGGAGCCTCCGGCGGGGATATTTGGGCCAGTATGAAAGGCGCGTATTTGGGGTAAAATGATACCGCTATTGTAATGTATTGATATTGCTTTATTAAATATTGATTGTGGCGGTTGACGCGATGCAAGGCTTCTGCGACAAGCCCGCATCCGAGTTTCCGGGGGCAGTGGTGCCCCCTTCTTCTTTGGGAAAACCATGAAAACCTTCACCGCTACTCCGGCGGACATCGAGAAGAAGTGGATCCTGATCGACGCCGAGGGCGTTGTTCTGGGCCGCCTCGCCACGATCGTCGCCAACATCCTGCGCGGCAAGAACAAGCCGACCTTCACCCCCCACATGGACATGGGTGACAACGTCATCGTCGTCAACGCCGACAAGATCCAGATGACCGGCAAGAAGCGCGACGACAAGGTCTATTACTGGCACACCGGGCACCCCGGCGGCATCAAGCAGCGCACCGCGCGGCAGGTGCTGGAAGGCAAGCACCCCGAGCGTGTGGTGGAAAAGGCCGTCGAGCGCATGATCACCCGCAACCGTCTGGGCCGCCAGCAGATGACCAACCTGCGCGTCTACGCCGGGGCCGAGCATCCGCATGAAGCGCAGCAGCCCACCGTTCTGGACGTCAAGGTCCTGAACCCGAAGAACACCCGGAGCGCGTGATCATGGCCGATATCAAATCTCTCGATGACCTGAAATCGGCTGTCGGCTCTGCTCCCACCGCCGTGGAAGCTGCGCCCCGCGTCGCCGTCCGTGACAAGCTCGGCCGCTCCTACGCGACCGGCAAGCGCAAGGATGCGGTCGCCCGCGTCTGGGTCAAGCCCGGTTCGGGCAAGGTCGTGGTCAACGGCAAGGAAATGGCGGTCTACTTCGCCCGTCCGGTGCTGCAGATGATCCTGAAGCAGCCGTTCACCGTGGCCAACGTGGAAGGTCAGTTCGACGTCTACGCGACCGTCGCCGGTGGCGGGCTCTCGGGCCAGGCCGGTGCGGTGAAGCACGGCATCTCGAAGGCGCTGCAGCTCTATGAGCCCGCCCTGCGCGGTGCGCTGAAGGCCGCCGGCTTCCTGACCCGCGACAGCCGCGTCGTCGAACGGAAGAAGTACGGCAAGCCGAAGGCCCGCCGCTCGTTCCAGTTCTCGAAGCGCTAAGATCATTGGTAGGGTGCGTGATCTCACGCACCACCCGCGAAGGCCCGCCTCATTCGGCGGGCCTTTTGCTTTGGGCCCAAGCAAAAAGAAGGGCCGGGAGAACCCGGCCCAGTCAGGGGTAAGAATGTGCGGACGCGCCAGGAAGGCTGGCGTTCAGGGCTGCCAGAACGGCTTGACGCTTTCGCGGCGCGCGACCTGCGCCTCAAGGCCGATGTCGCGCAGCAGATGTGCATCAAGCTGGCCAAGGCGTTGGCGATCACGGCGGCGGGTGGCTACGATGGTGACGGACTGGATCAGGCGCAGGACAATGCCCGGACGGGCGCGCAGCGGAAGGGTCGAGGCATGGCTGTGGGGCATTGCTGCCTCCTTCGTTTTGTGTTGATACAATTTACGAGTCGCGTTAAGATGATTGTATCAATATCCTGCAATGAGTCGCCAGAGGTTTATTGTGACTGATACAAGTTGGGCGCCTGATCTGACACAATTCCCCGGTCCGAAATATCTGGGCCTGTCGCGCGCGTTGCGGGATTCGATCCGCTGCGGCGATCTGCCGGCGAATTCGCAACTGCCAACAGTGCGCGATCTGGCCTGGCGGCTGCAACTCACGCCGGGAACGGTGGCGCGGGCCTATCAACTCGCGACGCAAGAGGGGCTGCTGGCGGCGACGGTGGGGCGGGGAACCTTTGTAGCGGCACAATCGCCGCGACTTGGTCCGACGCAGCCTTTGTACGCCGAACGGATCACCGGCGGCACGACGGGACTTGTCGATCTGCGCGCGCCGCAGGTGCCGGACATGGGGCAGACGCAGGCCTTCCGGCAGGCCCTGCTGGAGATGGCCGACAGCACGGGTCACGGCTGGCTCGACTATACCAGCCAGTCCGGCGAGGCCCCGCTGCGGGCCGAGGTGGTGGGCTGGATGGGCGACCGCATCCTTGGCCCCATCGGGCCGGAGGACGTGGCGCTGACCCATGGCGGGCAGAACGCGATCCATCTGATCTTCGATTGCTGCCTGCGCGGCGAACGTCCGGTGGTGCTGATCGAGGACCTGGCCTATCCCGGCTTCCGCTACGCCGCCCGCGCGGCAAGGGCCGAAGTGGTCGCGGTCGAGATCGACGAGCATGGCATCGTGCCCGCAGCGCTGGAGGCCGCCTGCCGCCGCCACGGCGCGCAGGTCCTCTGCCTGACGACCGAGGCGCAGAACCCGACCACGGGCCGGATGCCGATCAGTCGCCGCCAGGAGATCACCGAGATCGCCCGCGCCTATGATCTGCAGATCCTGGAAGACGACTGCTATTCCGTCGCCGCCTCCGACATCCCCAGCTTGCGCGCGCTGGCACCGGAACGGGTCTGGCTGGTGGGCTCGGTGTCGAAGACGCTCTCCGCCGCCCTGCGCTTCGGCTATGTCATCTGCCCCGCCGGCATGGGTGAGGCCGGCCGCCTGACCGCGCAGCACGGCTTCTTCGCCCTGGCCCGGCCGGTCGCGGACCTGATGCTGCGGCTGTTCCAGTCGGGCGAGGCCGCCCGCATCCGCGAGCGTGTCCAGGCCGAATTCGCGGTCCGCCTGCAGATTCTCGTCAACCACATCGGCGCCTTCGACCTCGGCTGGCAGCCCGGCGTGCCGTTCGTCTGGCTGCGGCTGCCGCTGGGCTGGCGCGCATCCACCTTCCTGCGCACCGCCGAGGCGCGGGGGGTCCTGGTCCGCTCCGCCGACGAATATGCGCTGATCCACGGCCGCGCCCCGAATGCCGTCCGCATCGCCATCGCCGCCGGCGTCCCGCGCGAGGCCTTCGAGACCGCGATGCGCACGCTGGGCGATCTGCTGGCCCGCCCGCCCTCGGACCTGTCGGCGTAGGGAATTCCCGACCTGTGGCAGATCGGACTCGTTCACGCGGATTTGCCCGTGGCCCCGGTTGACCGAAAGGCCCTTGCTGCCGGAAACTGCGGGCACGAGCAGACAAAAGAGAGCCCGAAAAATGGGACTGCAACATGCCTTTCACGCGCCGCACGGCGGCGCGGATTTTCTTGGCTGGCGCAAGACACGCCAAGGGTCCACCGAAATCGTCTATGACGACGGCGTCGCCCGCCGGATGATCTGGCGCGTCGCCACCGATGATCCTTCGGAGGCCCGCATCAGCGAGGCGCTGCGCGTCGCGGTCGGCGCGATCCGGGTCGTTCCCACGCTGTATGACGAGCTGAAGAAGCGCGCGATCTCCATCGAGCGCATCGCCGGGTGAGCAGGATCGAACGGGGCAGGGACCAGCTGTCCCGCCTGCCGCCGGGCTTGATTTCATCGGGAAGTGATGGCCCTCTTGCCTAAACGGCGTCGTTCGGTCTAGATTTGATCAAATGACAAGATTGCCGCAGTGCAATCGAACGGGGGGCAAGATGGCTGCAACGCCAAGTTCCGAGGCCCGGACAGGCCTCAAGCTGATCTCACCGACAGCAATCTATGTGATTCTCCTGCTGGCCGTGCCGCTTGCCACGGTGCTGATCTATTCGGTGATGACCGGCGGGCGGGGCAATGTCTCGCTGCCGCTGACGATCGAGAACTATACCGAACTCGCGTCGAAATCGGTCTATGCCTATATCCTGTTCAAGTCGCTGATGGTGGCGCTGGCCGTGACGGCCATCACCGTCGTCCTGGCCTATCCGGTCGCGTATTTCGTCAGCTTCCACATCAAGCCGGAACGCAAAAGCCTCTGGCTGTTCCTGATCACCATCCCGTTCTGGACCAGCTACATCATCCGCGTCAGCCTGTGGTTCGTGATCCTCGGCTATGACGGGGTGCTGGACAAGACGCTGATGTCGCTGGGGATCATCGACACCCAGCTCAACTTTTCCAGCTACGGCATCCCGGCGATCATCTTCGTCCTTGCCCATGCCTATGCCCCCTTCGCGGTCCTCCCGATCTTTGTCAGTCTGGAAAAGGTCGACCGCAGCCTGCTTGAGGCCGGGCAGGACCTGGGTGAAAGCCGCTGGGCGACGTTCCTGCGGGTGACGTTGCCCCTGTCGATGCCGGGGGTGATCGCCTCGTCGCTGATCGTCTTCATCCCCACGGTCGGCGATTATGTGACGCCGAAACTGGTGGGCGACGGCAAGCAGCCGCTGATCGCCAACTTCATCGAGACCCAGTTGCTGAAATTGCAGAACTTCCCGCAAGGCTCGGCCTTCGCCGTGGTCTCGATGCTGATGGTCGCCATCGTCAGCGTGGCCTTCGTGCTGGCGAACAAGCGTTTCATCGGTGGCCAAAAATGAAGAAGGCCCCCTTTCTGCGCAGCTACACGCTGTTCTATCTGCTGTTCCTTTACAGCCCGATCATCCTTCTGCCGATCTTCGCCTTCAACGACTCGAAGGTCGTGGCCTTCCCGCTGACCGGCTTCACGCTGGACTGGTTCCGCGAGATGCTGTCCGACCAGAACCTGCGCATCGCGGCGAAGAACAGCCTGATCATCGCGCTGTCGGTCGCCTCGCTGTCCACCGTGCTGGGCATCTTCGCCGCCCGCGCCTCCGTCCGCTACCGCTTCCCCGGCAAGGCGCCGATCATGGGGCTGATCATGCTGCCTCTGGTCCTGCCCGAGATGATCGTGGCGATGGCGCTTCTGGTGGTGCTGCTGTCGCTGAACGTGCCCCTGTCCTTGTTCACAGTGATCATCGGTCAGGTGCTGATCACCACGCCCTTCGCGGTGGCGATCCTGACCTCGGCCTTCCAGTCGCTTGACCGCTCGCTGGAAGAGGCGGCGATGGATCTGGGCGAATCCGCCTGGTCGACCTTCCGCCTGATCGTCCTGCCGCTGGTGATGCCCGGCATCCTGGCCAGCTTCCTGATCTGCTTCACCATCTCCTTCGACGAATTCATCATCTCGAACTTCCTCGGCTCGGGCCAGCCGATCCTGTCGGTCTACATCTTCGGCCAGTTCCGCTTCCCCGCCAAGGTGCCCTCGATGCTCGCGCTCGGGACGGTGCTGGTCTGTTTCTCGATCATCCTGCTCGGTTTTGCCGAGTACATGCGCCGCCGCGGCATCGCCAAGGCCGGTGGCAAAGATTCCGGAGGCTTCCTGTGACCTTTTCCGACGACCGTCCGACCATGATCGAGTTCAAGGACGTCCACAAATACTATGGCGATTACCACGCCTTGCGGGGGATCAACGGCACCATCAAGGCGGGGGAGTTCTTCTCGCTTCTGGGCCCCTCGGGCTGCGGCAAGACCACGCTCCTGCGCACCATCGCGGGGTTCGAGGACATCTCGTCGGGCGTGATCATGATCGACAGCAAGGACATGGCCTCCGTCGCTGCCAATGCGCGGCCGACCAACATGGTGTTCCAGAGCTACGCGATCTTCCCGCATATGAGCGTGGCGGAAAACGTGGGCTTCGGGTTGCGCAAGGACCCGCGCTCGAAAGAGGAAAAGGCGAAGGCGGTGGCCGAGGCGCTGGAGATGGTCGGTCTCAAGGGCTTTGGCGGACGGGCGGCCCATGCGCTGTCTGGCGGCCAGCGGCAGCGGGTGGCCCTTGCGCGGGCGCTGATCCTGAAGCCGAAGGTGCTGCTGCTGGACGAACCGCTCTCCGCGCTCGACAAGAAGATGCGCGAACACATGCAGGTCGAACTGATCAAGCTGCAACGCCAGGTCGGCATCACCTTCATCCTGGTGACGCATGACCAGGAAGAGGCGCTGGTCATGTCCGACCGCATCGCGGTGATGTTCGAAGGCGAGATTGCGCAGCTGGCCGACCCCGAAACGCTGTATCGCCGCCCGGCGACCAAGAAAGTCGCGGATTTCATCGGTACGATGAACTTCATTCCGGCCGAAATCGTCTCGGAAGCCGGCGACAAGGTCGAAGTCGATGCCAAGGGCCTGGGTCGTGTCACGCTGGACATCGCGCAGGCTCCGGTCCCAGCAGGCGAAAGCCCGGTGGTGGGCCTGCGGCCCGAGACGCTGACGCTGCTTTACGATGACCAGAAGGCAGCCGAGCGCGAGACGGAAGGCGTGATCGACGAGGTGATCTACTTCGGCGACATGACCTATTACGACGTCTACCTTGGTGGCACCGATGTCGAGGTCCGGCTCTCGATGCGCAACGTGCCGGGCCGCCCGGTTCTGGAGGTCGGCACCAGGGTGCGCGTGGCCTGGAGCCCCTCGGCTCTGGTGCTGTTCCGGTAGGGATATCCGCAACGGGAAGAGACCCCGCCCCGGACCTGATCCGGGGCCTCCACTTGCCACCGGGATCGCCGCGGGATCATTGCACGAGGCCCTGGGTCAAGCCCGGGACGGGTGTTAAAAAATCCTGAACGTCCGCAAGCAACCCATTGAAATTCTTGATAGGCCGGCTTTTGTCCACCGTGGACGCTCTGCGTCACCGATCCGGTGACAACAGCCCCAGCCCCCGCAGATAGATCCCGATCCCGGTCTCCAGAAGATCCTCCGCCGGCCAGGGCTGCGGCCCGCCGTTCCCCCGCAGGAACAGCTCCACCACCCCATGCGAAACCGCCCAGACATGGGCCGAGATCATGCTGGCGGGCGGCCGCCGCCCCTCGGGCAGACCCCGGACCAAAGCCTCCGCCGCCCGGTCCATCGTCGCCCTCGCCTTTGCCGAGACCTGCGCCAGATCGGGGTGCCTTCCCGGCTGCAGCCCGCTTTCGAACATCGCCTGATAATGGCCGGGATATTTCCGTGCGAAGGCCAGATAGGCCCGCCCCGTCGCCTCGAACGCCGCCAGGGCCGAGGGCCGCCCCTGATCATAGGCGTATTCCAGCAGGGCCGCGAAGATGTCGAACCCCTGCCGCGCGACCTCGGCCAGAAGGTCGTCCCGCCCCACAAAATGCCGGTAGACTGCCGCCGGGGTCACATCCGCTGCCTTCGCCGCCTCGGAGAGCGTGAAGCCCTGCGGCCCCTTCTCGGCGATCAGCTCCAGCGCCGCCTCGACCAGCGCCTGCCGGAGATTGCCGTGATGATACCCCCGCTTCAAGGTCAGTCCTTCGACCGCAGCTTCGGCCCGCCACAGATATTGTCGTCGACCTTGTCGATGGCCTTCATATCCTTCCCGGCATAATCCACCGCCGACAGGATCGTCTGGATCGCCGCGATCCGCGCGCGCTTCTTGTCGTCGGACAGGATCACCGTCCAGGGCGCCTGCTTGAAATGGGTCTTCTGCATCGTCTCGTCGATGGCCGTGCAGTAGTCGTCCCATTTCGCGAGCCCGTCGACGTCGATCTGGGAAAGCTTCCACTGCTTCAACAGATCCCCCTCGCGGTCGAGGAAGCGTTTCAACTGCTCGGCCCGCCCGACCTCCAGCCAGATCTTCAGGAAGATGATGCCTTCATCGACGATCATCTGCTCGAACTCGGGGAGCTGGCGGAAGAACTTCGCCCGCTCCTCGGGTTTGCAGAAGCCGAAGACATGCTCGATCATCGCGCGGTTGTACCAGCTGCGGTCCAGCAGGGCGATCTCGCCCTTGGCGGGCAGCCAGTCGACGTAACGCTGGAAATACCATTGCTGGCTCTCGCGCTCGGACGGCTTTGGCAGGGCCACGACATAGGCCTGACGCGGGTTCAGGTTTTCCGTCACCGCCTTGATCGTCCCGCCCTTGCCCGCCGCATCGCGGCCCTCGAACACCACGAGAAGCCGTTTGCCGGTTGTCTTCAGCCCCGCCTGCATCTTGGCGAGCTCGATCTGCAACACCTCCATCCGGGCATCGTAATCCTTGCCCTTGATCTCCTCCCGGTAGGGGTAGGAGGCGGTCATGATCTCGTCCTTGCCCGCGCCCTCGATGGCCTTGCGCACCGCTTTCGGCGCGCCTTCGCGGAAGTAGCGGCTGATCGCGCCGTCGAATGGTAGGGTCATCATGGCCTCCCCGGCTTTGCCGCCAGTATGGCGATTGGGTCGGGAAGCCGCAATCCGGCGCAGGACAGGCTCCGCCCCGTTCAGCGCCCGATCTCGGCCAGGTCATAGGGGGTGGACTGGTAGATCTCGTTGATCCAGTTGCCGTAAAGCAGATGGGCATGGCTGCGCCAGCGGTTCAGCGGCGGACGCGAGGGGTCGTCGTCGGGGTAGTAGTTCAGCGGCACGTTGATCGGCGTGCCATTGGCAACGTCGCGGTCATATTCCTGCTTCAGCGTGTCGCGGTCATATTCGAAATGATTGAAGATGTAGAGCGCGCGATGCGCGGAATCCTCGACCAGGCAGGGGCCAACCTCGTCCGACCCGAGAAGCGTCTTCAGGCCGGTGGCCGCCTCGATCTCGGCGGCCTTCATCTCGGTCCAGCGGCTGACCGGGATGACGAAATCATCGGAGAAGCCGCGCAGGTAGGGCGAGGTCGGGCAGAGGTTCTGGTGGCGGAAGCAGCCGAAGGCCTTGGCGGGCAGCATGTGCTTCTTCACGCTGTGGAAATGGTTGATCATCGCCATCCCGCCCCAGCAGACGCCGAAGGTGGACTGCACGTTGGTCTGCGTCCAGTCCATCACCTCGCACAGCTCATCCCAGTAGGTGACGTCCTCGAAGGCGAGATGTTCGATGGGGGCGCCGGTGATGATCAACCCGTCGAACTTCTCGGCTTTCACCTCCTGGAAGGGGCGGTAGAAGGTCGCCATATGTTCGGCGGCGGTGTTCTTCGTCGTGTGTTCGGACATGCGGATCAGATGCAGGTCGATCTGCAGGGGGGTGGCGCCGATCAGCCGGGCGAACTGGTTCTCGGTCTGGATCTTCTTCGGCATCAGGTTGAGAAGCCCGATCCGCAGCGGGCGGATGTCCTGATGCGCGGCGCGGTCGGGCGACATGACCATGACGCCTTCGGACCGCAGCACGTCATAGGCGGGCAGGGTTTCGGGAAGCGTGATCGGCATGGTCAGGATCCTTGGAGCCTTCGGAGGGCAAAGAGCTAGGGGGTTATCGCAGGGGTTGCAAGGTCGGGGCGGGATCAGGCGCGGTCGATGGCGCGGGCCATGAGCGTGTCGAAGTCCTGCGTGGTTGCGACCGCGCCGACCTCTTCCGCCGTCACCGTCACGCCCCAGCGCGCCATGGCGGCATAGCGCGGCTGGCGGTGGGCGAGCGCGCGGGCATAGGTCCAGCGGACGAAATGGTCGGGATCGCAGGTTTCCTCGGTCACGGAATGGGTTGCGCGGTAATCTTCCCACATCGCATGAAGGAAATGCGGCTGGTAATACATCGGTTTCGGCGCACGGTCGAAGCGGCGGACCAGTTCCGCCGTATGCGCGTCGGAACCCTTGATCCAGACCAGCAGAAGCGTGTCGGACAACTGCCGCATCACCGGGTCAGCGGGATCTTCCGCCTCAACCACCTCGCAGATCGAGCCGGAGGTGTCGCAGACGAAATTCGGATAGCCGTAGATTTCCTCGGCGCGTTCCATGAAGCGGGCGGTGTCGAGCGTTGCGGCCACCTCGGCGGCGCGGTGCTGCTCTTGCCGCTTCATGTAGTCGGCGAAGGGCACGCCGCCCTTGGCCGGATCGCCGGGCTTGCCAAGGTAGGTGGAGAGGGGGGCCAGATTGTCGAAGGTGATGTTCGACGCGATGTAGACGCTGTCGGTCATCAGGAGTTCCCGCAGCAGCGGGATCTTCATCGCCTCGCGCTTGAAATTGTCGGCGATGAATTCACCCATGTAACGGGTGCCGATCCGGTAATCGACCGAGTAGTGGAACCAGTCGCCATGGTCACGCAGGAGGTTGGAGAGGTAGGTCTTGCCCAGCCCGGACATGCCGAACAGCAGCACGCGCTTGCGGGGAGCGTTCAGGTAGTCTGCACCGGAGCGGTAGATCATCGCGTCACCTCATCGCGCCTCTGTTATCCGCGCGGGGGGCGATCCACAACGAAAAACCCCGCCCGGACGGGGGCGGGGTTTGGTCGTCTGTCAGTGGCCTGGATCAGAACGTGTAGCCGATCTTGACGCCGACCCCGACGCCACTGTTGCCGGTGAAGACGCCGCTGATTGGCGGTTTGGTCGTTGCATCGCCAATCTCGACGTAGCGGATGCCGCCGGTGATCTTCATGTTGTCCATGGTATAGGTCGCAGCGAGACCGATGCTTATCATGCCGTCGGTCGGGCCGAGGTTGCCGGTGGGTTTGCCATCGGTTTTCTCGTAGCCGAGGGTCACGGCGCCCGCCCAGTTTTCATTGAAGCGCCGTCCGATGCCGAGGTTGTAGGTCACGCGGTCGCTGGCGTAGTCGACCAACGGATCGGGCGGAATATATCCGTCGGGGTCGATGATGAAAGCTGTCCACTCCTGCCAGCGGATAGAGCCGAACAGAAGTGTGTCTTTGGCGATGCCGGTCTGGAATTCCAGGTTCACCGACTGCGGAACTTCGGTGTCGAAATTGGAAGTTCCAGCTAAAAGACCAGTTTCAGTCGCATCAAGCGTATGGGTGATGGCCGAGTTGTAGGTCAGCGCCACGCGCGCTGCGATTTCCGGTTTCTCCCAGGCGACACCCACGACATAGCCCAATTCGGAATCGTGATTGGTGTTCAACGTGTAGCCGCCTGGAATGGAAGGTAGCGACACCTCGCCATGCACCGTTTCATAGCGCAGGCCACCGTAGACCGAGACGTTGTTCTCGAACTTGTAGCGCAAAAGGGCGGTGATCGCGCTGGAGGTCAGCTTGGCCGTCGATCCGGCAAGCGGATAGCTCCCCGGAGCAAGTGGTCCAGGGTAGTTCACATTCGCGCCGATGGGCTGGTCCAGGATCAGCGCGAAGGCCATCCGGTCGCCGAGGTCCATCTTGTAGCCAAGGCTCCAGCTGTTGTAGCTGGGTGCCATGTCGCCGGAACTCACCGCCCCGCCGCCGACCGCGCCCTCGACCGTGGGGTCGAAATGCCCGAAGCTAAGCTCGGCATAGCGGCCCTGTTCGAACAGGATCGCCACCGATTGTGTCGACCGCTCCACGCCCCCCGCGTGTGCGAGCGTGGTGGCTGCGACCAAGGCCGTACTGGCCAACATGAACCGTTTCATTGTCTCATCCCTCAACATGAACTCCCTCCTCGGGACTTCCCCCTGAAGAAAGGCTAGGTCGGGTGCGGGACTCGGTCAATCAATGACGCCACGTCACGGTTCCGTGACACT
>JAGPEG010000233.1 GCA_018057165.1 Tabrizicola sp. | reverse complement strand
GTTCGGTCCTGTTCGCGCCGCCCTCGGGGACGCGGTTCTGGCTGCGGTCGGCGAATTTCTGGGAAGGGGTGGGGCGGAAGATGCCCTGGCTCGCCGGGGGTGTGCTGATGGTCGAGGCGTCGAAGCAGGTCTATGCCCCGACGCAGGGCGGCCTGCGCGCGGCGGTGAAGAAGCCGCTCCGGGTGCTGGAGGGGGTGGGCAAGGGTGCCCCGGAGCCGGCGCTGAACCGGGAGTAGGCGGGGAGAGCCGGGGCGAGCCCCGACCCGCCCGGGCGCAGCGGCGCGTCAGATCACCCGGACCTGGGTGCCGACGGGGCACAGCTCGAACAGTTCGGCGATGTTCTCGTTGAAAAGACCGATGCAGCCGTCCGACGACTTGCGCCCGATCTTCCGCGTGTCATGGGTGCCGTGGATGATGTAGGCGGGCCAGGAGAGATACATGGCGTGGGTGCCCAAGGGGTTCTCCGGCCCCGGCGGGACCGGCTTCCAGCTGGGATAGCGTTCCATCTGCGACGCCGTGGGTGTCCAGCTGGGGCCGACCTTCTTGCGGACGATCGAAGTATAGCCGCGCTTGGTCAGCTCGTCGGTCAGGGGGACCGAGGTCGGGAAGATGCGGTAGTTGGCGCCATCCGCGCTCCAGAAATGCAGGGCGCGCGAGGTGGTGTCGGCGACAATGGTCGCAATGCCCAGATTGTCGAAGTGGTCGCGCCAGTCCTGCGACTGGAAGCTGGAGATGTTGTTGCGCACCGACGGGGTTTCGGCCTGTGCCGCCGTGCCAAGGATGAGGGTGCCGATACCTGCGCCCAGAAGTCCGCGTCGCGAGAGTGTCATGCTGCCTGCCTTTCTGCTGACGTGTTTGGTGGCACATTCCGGCGCAAGGCGGCGGGGTCAACCGGCAGGGGCCTTCCCTGACGCCCATGTGATCGGATGTGAGCAAACGAATCCATCGCCGGACGGGAAGAATCGCGACCTCGAAGACGGGCTGCAAGCTGGCGGCATCGCGAAGGGCGGGTCTGCGCCAGACCCTGCAAATCAGCCCGGCGGCAGCGTTTGCGCCAACAGGGGCGATGTGGCTGATCCGCGGCTCAAGAAAGCGTGTTCAACCCGGTTGCGGGGTGGGAAAGCCTCTGCTAATGGACCCGGCGACGGATGGTGCCGCCCAGACGGTTTTCGAGGTGTGCGCCAAAGGAACGCCCGGTTCGCATGAGCCCGGGGCATATGACAGCGGAAGGGTTGACGTGTCAGAACCAGCTTCGATCTCTCTGGGCATCGCCGCGCGCTATGCATCGGCCTTGTTCGATCTGGCCAGGGAAGGCGGCGCGCTGAAGGCTCTGGAAGCCGACGCCACCGCCCTGAGCGAAACGCTTGCCGCCAGCGAAGAGTTGCGCGGCGTGATCGCCTCGCCGGTGATCAGCCGCGAGGATCAGGGCCGCGTGATCGCAGCCATCGGCGCGAAGCTGGGCCTGAACACGCTGACCGCCAATACGCTGGCGCTGATGGCCGACAAGCGCCGCCTGTTCGTGCTGCCGCAGTTCGCCACGCAGCTGACCGATCTGATCGCCGCCGAGAAGGGCGAAGTGACCGCCGAAGTCACCGCCGCCCGCGCGCTGACCGCTGCACAATCGAAAAAGCTTGCCGAGACGCTGAAAGCCAGCGTCGGCAAGACCGTGAAACTGAAAACAACTGTCGATGAATCCCTCATCGGCGGTCTTGTCGTCAAGCTGGGCTCGACCATGATCGACACGTCGGTCAAGGCAAAGCTCGCGGCCCTGCAAAATGCAATGAAAGAGGTTGGGTGATGGGAATCCAGGCTGCTGAGATCTCTGCGATCCTGAAAGAGCAGATCAAGAACTTCGGCAAGGACGCGGAAGTGGCCGAAGTCGGTCGCGTGCTGTCGGTCGGTGACGGGATTGCCCGTGTGCATGGCCTTGACAACGTGCAGGCCGGCGAGATGGTCGAATTCCCCGGCGGCATCCGCGGGATGGCGCTGAACCTTGAAGTCGACAACGTCGGGATCGTGATCTTCGGGTCGGACCAGGACATCAAGGAAGGCGACACCGTCAAGCGCACCAAGTCCATCGTGGACGTGCCGGCGGGCAACGAGCTGCTGGGCCGGGTCGTGGATGGCCTCGGCAACCCGATCGACGGCAAGGGCCCGATCAACGCCTCGGAGCGTCGTATCGCCGACGTCAAGGCCCCCGGCATCATCCCCCGCAAGTCGGTGCACGAGCCGATGGCGACCGGCATGAAAGCCATCGACGCGATGATCCCGGTTGGCCGTGGCCAGCGCGAGCTGATCATCGGCGACCGTCAGACCGGCAAGACCGCCGTGGCGCTGGACACGATCCTGAACCAGAAGTCCTACAACGAGGCGGCCGGTTCCGACGAATCGAAGAAGCTCTATTGCATCTATGTCGCCATCGGGCAGAAGCGCTCGACCGTTGCGCAGCTGGTGAAGAAGCTGCAGGAAACCGGCGCTGACGCCTATACCATCGTCGTCGCTGCAACCGCATCCGACCCGGCGCCGCTGCAGTTCCTGGCACCCTATGCCGCGACCGCGATGGCGGAATTCTTCCGCGACAACGGTCGTCACGCCCTGATCATCTATGATGACCTGTCGAAGCAGGCCGTGGCCTACCGCCAGATGTCGTTGCTCCTGCGCCGTCCGCCGGGGCGTGAAGCCTATCCGGGCGACGTGTTCTATCTGCACTCGCGCCTGCTGGAACGCTCGTCGAAGCTGAACGAGGATTTCGGCGCTGGGTCCTTGACCGCGCTGCCGATCATCGAAACCCAGGGCGGCGACGTGTCGGCCTTTATCCCGACCAACGTGATCTCGATCACCGACGGCCAGATCTTCCTGGAAACCGAACTGTTCTACCAGGGCATCCGTCCGGCAGTGAATACGGGTCTGTCGGTCAGCCGCGTGGGCTCGTCCGCGCAGACCAATGCGATGAAGTCGGTCGCGGGCAAGGTGAAGCTGGAGCTGGCGCAGTACCGCGAAATGGCGGCCTTCGCGCAGTTCGGGTCGGACCTTGACGCCTCGACGCAGGCGCTGCTGAACCGTGGCGCGCGTCTGACGGAACTGATGAAGCAGAACCAGTATTCGCCGATGACCAACGCGGAAATCGTCTGCGTGATCTTCGCGGGGACTGCGGGCTATCTCGACAAGGTGGCGGTCAAGGATGTGGGCCGGTTCGAAGCGGGTCTGCTGAAGCAGCTGCGCGGGACTGGCAAGGCGCTTCTGGACGACATCACCAAGAACGACCGCAAGGTGGCGGGCGATCTGGAGAAAGCGATCCGCGCGGAGCTTGACGCCTTCGCCAAAAACTTCGTCTGAGCCCCTGAAGGAGACGGCATATGCCCAGCCTAAAGG
>JAGPEG010000232.1 GCA_018057165.1 Tabrizicola sp. | reverse complement strand
GGCCCCGAACCCGGTCACGCCGCTGGACTGGATGATCTATGCCGCGATCGGCGAGCCCTTGCCGACCGAGGGCCTGCCCATCGCGTTTTCCTATGCCGAGCTTGGCCCCCGTGCCGGGTGGAAGGCGCAGGTCGAGGCGGCGGAACGGCTGACGCGGGCGGGGACGATCCCGCCGAACGTGATCCTGGGGCTTTACACCGAGCGCGACCCGGCGGCATCCGGCGGGGTCTGGGACCGCGTCGCCGCCTTCCAGGACTTCGAGGCGGCGATGTCCTCCGGCGACACGGCGCGGGTCGTCGCAACCCTGCCCGAGGCCTGGGCCCGGATGCAGGAGGCGGAACTGGAGGTGCCTTTCGCCACGCTGTTCGGCAAGAGCTTGCAGACCATGGCCCTGACGGGCGAGGCGGCCGATATCGCGCTGCGGGTGGGGCTGTTGTCGCCCTATGCCGAAGCCGTGGCCAAGCGGCATAAACCGGCCTCGGCCGAAGAGGCCTTCCTGCTGGCGCTGGCGGCCGGAGACCCAAGCCTGGTCCTGCCCCCCGACAGTCTGGGCCGGGCGATTGCGACCGCCTTCCGCGAGCCCGCACCCTCGACCGAGGCGAAGGCGCTTCTGGACGGCAACCGCAGGGGTGAGGCGATCATCGTCGCCATCGACAACATCGGGCGCGGCGTGCAGGGCGACCTGCGCGGGGTGACGGAAGGCCTGTCGCTGCTGCGGCTGGTCGGGCTGGAGAGCGTGGCGCGGCGCACCGCGCTGGAGCTGATGATCCTGGAGCGGCGAGGCTGACCATGCCGGATGCCGAAGCGAGCCGGTGGATTTCGACCTTTCTCGACGCTCGGGCCGCAGAGCTGGGCGCGGCGCGGAACACCCAGCTGGCCTATGGCCGCGACCTGCTGGATTTTGCCGATTGGCTGGCCGGGCAGGAGCTGGGTTTCGCCAGCGCGGGGCGCGAGGCGGTGGAGGATTATCTTGTCCACTGTGATGCGCAGGGCCTGTCCAGGGCCACGCGGGCGCGGCGGCTGTCGTCGATCCGCCAGCTGTACCGTTTCGCCTTCGAGGAAGGCTGGCGCAGCGACAACCCCGCCCTGCGGCTGACCGGGCCGGGGCGCATGAAGAGCCTGCCGAAGATCCTGACCGAGGCGGAAGTGACGCGCCTGATGGAGGCTGCCCGCAGCCGCGCCCGCAACCCGGCGGAGCGGCTGCGCGACACGGCGCTGTTCGAACTGCTGTACGCCACCGGCCTCAGGGTCAGCGAGCTGGTGGGACTGCCCGCCGTCGCCGTCCGGGGCGATCCGCGGATGATCCTGGTCAAGGGCAAGGGCGGCAAGGAGCGGATGGTGCCGCTTTCGACCCCGGCCCGCACCGCGCTGGCCGACTGGCTTGCCCACCGCGATGCCGTGGAAGAAGCGGGCCGCAAGGCGGGCCGCGCGCCGTCACGGCATCTTTTCCCCGGCGAGGGGCGCGAGGGGCATCTGACCCGGCAATATTTTCACAGTCTGGTCAAGGATGTGGCGGTGCTGGCGGGGATTTCGCCTGCCCTTGTCACGCCGCATGTCCTGCGCCATGCCTTCGCCACGCATCTGCTGGCGCATGGGGCCGACCTGCGGGTGATCCAGACCCTGCTCGGCCATGCCGATCTCGCGACGACCGAGATCTATACCCATGTCGTCGACGATCATCTGAAGGACCTTGTGTTGACGAAACACCCCCTGGCCCGCAAGGCCTGACCCAGACGATGACCAGCGATCCCGCCTTTCCCAATGCGCCCGGCCGGCTCCGCCGGTTCCTGCGGTTTTTCCGCCGCGAAAGCCATGAAAGCGCGATGGAGGCCCTGCGCGACGACATCGCCGGGGCCATCGCCATCGGCCATTCCGGCGGCGCGATGGAAAAGGATGCGCGTGACCGGCTGCTCGGTGCGCTGGACCTGTCGCATCGCACGGTGGACGAGATCATGCGTCCCCGCCGCCAGATCGAGATGATCGATGTCGACCTGTCCCCCGGTGAGATCATCACCCGCGTCCTGGCCTCGCCCTACACCCGCCTGCCGATCTATCGCGACAGCGACGACACCATCCTGGGCGTGATCCATGCCAAGGAGCTTCTGCGCGAGGTCGACCGGCTGGTCCGGGGCGATGAGGGGTTGGGGATCGAAGCCTTGCTGATCGCGAAGGTGGCGATGAAACCCTATTTCATCCCGGAAACCACCACGCTGGACGAACAGATGCGCGCGTTTCTGGCCCGGCGCACCCATTTCGCGCTGGTGGTCGACGAATATGGCGCGTTGCAGGGTCTGATCACGCTGGAGGACATCCTGGAAGAGATCGTCGGCGACATCACCGACGAATTCGACGTGGTCAAGAAGGAAGAGGGGCTGACGCCGCTGGAGGACGGGGGCTGGCTGATCGACGGGGCGATGACGATCCGCGACCTGAACCGGGCGACCGACTGGCACCTGCCCGATGACGAGGCCAACACGCTGGCGGGCCTGGTGATCCACGAAGCGCAGATGATCCCGAACGAGGGCCAGGTCTTCAGCTTCCACGGTTTCCGCTTCGAGGTGGTGGGCAAGCGCGAGAACCGGATCACCCGGCTGAAGCTGCGCCCGCTGTGACCGGGAGGGTCAGGCCGACCGCGCCATCGCCGCCGGACGCACACCCGCAGCCCAGTCGGCAAGCGCCGTGCCGAAGGCCTGGAACAGCGGGCGCGAGACGGGATCGTTGCCCGCGTTCCATTCCGGATGCCACTGCACCGAAAGGGTAAAGCCCGGCGCATCCTTGACGTAGAGCGCCTCTGGCGTGCCGTCCGGGGCATGGCCGTCGATCACGATCCGGCAACCGGCCCGTGCGATCCCCTGCCCGTGCAGCGTGTTGGTCATCACTTCGCGCGCGCCCATCAGCTTGTGGAAGATCCCGCCTTCGGTGAAGGTGACGCTGTGGCGCAGCGCGAAGCATTCCTCAAGCGTGCCGTCGGGCGGCATCCGGTGGTTCATCCGGCCCGGCAGGTCACGGATTTCGGGGTAGAGCGTGCCGCCAAGCGCCACGTTCACCTCTTGAAAGCCGCGGCAGATGCCGAGGAAGGGCTGGCCCCTTTCAACACAGGCGCGGATCAGCGGCAGCGTGATCGCGTCGCGGCTGCGGTCGAAGGCGCCATGGGCGGGGGTCTCTTGCTCACCATATTCGCTGGGGTGGACGTTGGGGCGACCGCCGGTCAGAAGGAAGCCGTCGCAGAGGTCGAGCAGTTCTTCGACGCCGACATAGCGCGGGACGGAGGGGATGATCAGCGGCACCGCATCGGCCACCTCGGCCACGGCGGCGGTGTTCATCGTCCCGCTGGAATGGGCGGGATAACTGTTGTTCATCAGATAGCTGTTGCCGATGATGCCCACGACAG